>CAYWOV010000341.1:0-4772 GCA_964459965.1 uncultured Planctomycetaceae bacterium
GACCCAGTGTGTGAGGATGTCGGAGAGCTGCCCGCCGCCGTAATCGGGAAACAGCCGCCACGAGTCGTAGCGCATCCATTCGAAGGGCCGCTTGGGTGCCGGACCGAGAAAGCGCTCCCAATCGAGGCCGGCGGGTTTGGGAATCGACTTGAACGGGCGGCGCTGCCTGGGAAAGTCGTGCCACACGCCGCGAACGAACAGAACCTGACCGAGCTTGCCTTTGTCCAGAATTTCCTCTTTGGCCTGCCGATAGTGCGCGCCGCTCCGCTGCTGCATGCCACACTGCAAGACGACGTGACGATCCTTTGCCGCGTCCACAAGCGCCGCGTGCTCGTCCGGATGATGGGCGATCGGCTTTTCCAGGTAGAGATGCTTGTTCGCCTTCAGCACCATCACGCCCAGCGTCACGTGCAGATGATCGGGAACGGCCAGCAGGACGGCATCCACGCCGGGATGAGCGAGCGCTTCCTCGATCGCGGCCGTCTCGAACGGCGACTGACCCGCCACCAACTCTTCGCGTGCGAGGCGGCGATGCTCGTCGTAGATGTCGCAGATGCAGCGCAGCTCCGCGCGATTGGTCGCCAGAACGCGGCTCATCACCTCGTGGCCGCGGATTCCGCAACCGACAAGTGCCACACCGATGCGGCTATTTGCGCCGGCCGCCCGCGACCAGGAAGCAGCCGTCAGCGTCGTCGCGGTCGACGCGATCAGGAATTTCCGCCGACTGAGCGACCGCGTGTGATTTTTTTGCGGATTCATGGTGCGCGACCTCACATCACTCGGGCAGTGGTTTGCCCTTGGTCTCGGGAAGGAACAGCAGCAAAATCAGGCCCAGCAGAAACAGGCAACCAACCCGCGTCACGGCGGCCTGCAAGCCGAGACTCGTCTTCAATGTGCCGGACAGCCACAGCATGGGTGCGGCGGCCAGGCGTCCGCCGTTGAAGCAGACGCCGGAGCCCGTGGCGCGGAGGCGGCTGGGAAAAAGCTCGGGAAAGTAAACGGCATAACCCGAGTGAATGCCCAGCGTGAAGAAACCGAAGACCGGCAACACGCAGAGCATCTGCATCTCGGTTTTCGGCACGTAGCACGTAAAGGGAACGATCAGAAAGGCCATCGAGAGCATGACGGCAAACGCACCCCGCCGGCCCAGCCAATCGGCCAGCGGAGCAAAGCACAAAAGCCCGAGCCCGCCGCCGGCCGTTTCGACGATCCCATAAGCGAACTTCGCGCGCTGGCTTGCCGCAGCGTCGTCGAGACCCGTGCGAATCAACAGGTCTTGCATCAGCTCCTGCCCGGCGACTGTGACGCCCCAAAACGTGGCCAGTCCGACGGCCGCCAGCAAGAGCCCCAAAACGGCCCGCGCGGCCCACCGCGGATTGCCGAACAATTCGCGAAAACTCCCCAATTGCTGACCAACCGTACGCGCCTCGCGCCACCGCGCCGGCTCTTCGAGCTTGGCCCGCACCCAGAGGACGAGCAGCGCCGGAAGAATGCCCAACACATAGGCGTATCGCCATTGTGCTCCGACGGCCATGCCGGCAAGCGCGGCCATCCAGGTGCCCAAAATGCTCGTCGCCTGAAAAATACCCGAAGCGCGGGCTCGCGCCGTCGCGGGAAAAACCTCCGCGACGAGCGTCGCCGCCACGGCCCACTCACCGCCCACACCGAGCGCCACAAGGAACCGCAAAACGGCCACTTGCCAAAGCGAAGTGGCGAAATACGTCAGGCCTGAAAAGATCGAATAGCAGAGAATCGTCGCCGACATCATCGACTTGCGGCCGAAGCGATCGGCGAGGGTGCCGAAGAGCACCCCGCCCACTGTTCCGCCGACGAGAAAGACGGCCAGCAGTCGATCGCGCCACAAGCGAACGATCGGATCGCCAGCAGCGCAGTGCAGCACGTCAGGCAGTAACTGACCGCTGGTCAGATTGAAAATCTGACCCTCGAAGACATCGAAGAACCAGCCGGCCGACGCGATGGCCAACAACAGCCATTCATACCGTCCCACCTCGGCATACCAGCTCGGCGGTCGAGGTGAACGGGAGGATTGCATCGCGTCGCTTGCGCCGCTGAAGCTTAATGAAAAGAGAAGGATGAAGGATGAAGGCGGAAGGATGAGCCAGACAAAGGCATCGGACGGGCATCGGACGACGCGCGAGCGCTTGCCTTTAGGTTTTACTCAGCCTTCATCCCTCCTCCTTCATCCTTAAGTTTTAGATCTTCACCGTCACCGTCTTGACCTCGGTGTAGTTCTGCAAACCGTACTCGCCCAGCTCGCGGCCGATGCCCGACATCTTGAAGCCGCCAAACGGCGCGGCCGCGTCGAAGACGTCGTAGCAGTTGACCCAGACGGTCCCCGCCCGCAACTTGTTGGCGACGGCATGGGCCTTAGTGATGTCGTTTGTCCAGACGGCCGCCGCGAGGCCGTACGTCGTGTTGTTGGCACGGCGGACGACTTCGTCGATGCTCTTGAACGGAATCACGCTCATCACGGGTCCGAAGATTTCCTCCTTGGCGATCTTCATATCGTCCTTCACGTTGTCGAAGATTGTCGGAGAGATGAAATATCCCCGGTCGCCAACGCGCTTGCCGCCGCAGAGCATCTTCGCGCCGTCGCGTTTGCCCGACTCGATGTAGCCCATGACTTTCTCGAACTGTTCGTCCGAGACTTGCGGGCCTTGCTCGGTTGCCGTGTCGAACGGGTCGCCCACCTTGCGGTCCTTGGTGGCTGCCAGGATTTTCTCCACGAATTTTTCGTGGATCGACTGCTCGACGAAGAGCCGGCTTCCCGCACAGCAGCACTGTCCCTGGTTGAAGAACAGGCCGAAATGAGAGCCCTGCACGGCCGCGTCGAGATCCGTGTCGGCAAACACGATATTGGGGCTCTTGCCGCCCAGCTCGAGCGTGACCCGCTTGAGGTTGGTCTGCGCGGCTGCTTCCATAATCAAGTGGCCGACTTCGGTCGAACCGGTGAAGGCCACCTTGTCGATCCCGGGGTGCCGTGAAATAGCTTGCCCCGCGGTCGGCCCGAATCCAGGGACAAGATTGACCACGCCGGGCGGAAAACCGGCTTCCATGATGAGTTCGCCGACGCGTAGTGCCGAGAGCGGCGTCTGCTCGGCGGGCTTCATCACGACGGTGCAGCCGGTGGCCAGGGCCGGGCCGAGTTTCCACGCCTGCATCAACAGGGGGAAATTCCAGGGAATGATCTGCCCGACGACACCGACCGGCTCGTGCCGCGTGTAGCAAAAGTACGGTCCGTTGACCGGAATCGTCTTCCCGTGAATCTTGTCGGCCCAGCCCGCGTAGTAGCGATAGCAGGCAATCGCGAGCGGCAAGTCGGCGTTCAACGAATCGTTGATCGGCTTGCCGTTGTCGAGCGTTTCGAGGGCCGCCAACTCCTCTTTGTGCTGCTCGATCAAATCGGCCAGCCGGTGCATGAGCTGCCCGCGCTGAGCGGCCGACATCTGCTGCCAGGGCCCGCCTTCAAACGCCCGCCGCGCCGCCTCGACCGCCTTATCGACGTCGGCCTTGTCCGCTTCGGCAACCTTGGCGATGACTTCGCCGGTGGCCGGGTTGATCGTCTCGAAAGTCTTGCCGCTGGCGGCGTTCACCCATTTGCCGTCGATCAGCAGCTTGGTCTGTTGAACTTTAGGATGGGCGGCTTTCTTCTTCGCAGTCGCCGGAGCCTGTTTGGTTGTGGCAGTTGCCATGGTCACCACTCCTTCGCAAAAACCCGCGTGGCAACCGTTTACCAGGGAAGCCGCCACGCGATGCCTGAGAAACGTTGAAATAACCTTGCGCCTACCGGAATGGTAACACCGGGCGGGCGGTGGGGCAAAAGGTCGCAAGGGGGAAGAGGGCAGAGGGAAGAGGGGAGCGGGCGGGGGGACAAAAGTTCAAGATCTCACGAGCCGGCGGGTTAATCCCGCCGGACGCATCTGGAATCTGGCCCCGCGACTGGGGCTAATGCGGAACTGAAATCTTGTAGATGCGGTCACCCGCGCCGTCGGTCCCGTCACGCTGAGCGTCGAGCTTGCCCTGCTGATCGATGCTGTCTTTGGCGACGCTCCATTCCATGGCTCCATCTTGCCGGTTGGTTTCGCGGCGATTGAGGAACGGCTCACCTTTTCAAGAATGGGCTCTCATTGAGAGTCCAAGAGGGTGCGACTCTACGCCGTTAACCCTCTTTTCGGCGATAAAAGCCGACGAAGTCCAAGTTGGATGCCACGCCCACGGCTTTGAGTGGGCGTGCCTTCGAACGTCAAACGGATGCGCACGCCCACGCAAAGCCGTGGGCGTGGCACCCATCCAGTCGTACTCCTTCATCTTAATTCGAGTGCAGCGCGATGCGGTTGCCTTCGCTGTCGAGAATCACCGCTCGAAAGCCATAGGGGCCGATTTGGTGCTTCGGTTCTTGGACTTTGCCGCTGTTCGGCTCGACCGCCGCGATGGCTTGATCCAGGCGACCTTCGCAATTGAAGTACAGCAAGACGCCGTTGGCCGATTTGGGGCCCGTTTCCTTCTTCGTGGTCAGGCAGCCGGACGCTTCGCCGTCGACGTGAGGCAAGGTGGCGAAGGACATCTCTCCGTACGTTTGCTTTTGGACCTGACATCCGAGCACGGCCGAGTAAAAGCGAATCGCCCGATCCAAGTTGTCGACAGGCATATCGAACCACACGACTTGATTTGCCATGTTGCACAGTCCTCGTTGGCAATAGCAGCAATAAGAGCCGTGTCGCAGGGTGAAACTCGACTCCATTTTAACGCGT
>CAYWOV010000342.1:0-4771 GCA_964459965.1 uncultured Planctomycetaceae bacterium
ACGATTGCTCCCCCGATTGGGAACAAGAACCCCGCTCCGACGACGCTGGCCACCGCACCTCCCATTTGCGAACCATAATACGGATAAAGAATCCTGATTCCTTCGGCCTGTTGCTCGGGGTTGCCGGTGGCCTGCAAATAGGCGAGGGCATCCTTCGTGTTGACGGTATCATGCCACAAGGACACCACAGGCAATTGATTGACAGCCGCGTACGTTCCGGGATACGCCCGGCCATGCACGTCCTTGGCATAAGCTGCCGATTCCACGCCGAGGGCGGGAACATCGGAATAGATGTAGACACTATTCGTGTACGGATTGTAGTGATCGCCGCCCAGCAACCGCCCCGGAAAAAGCGTGTAGCCGACGAGGCTCAGGGTGCCAAGTGTGTACCGCCAACCGGCACTCACTTCGCGGTTTGTCGTCAATCGCACCCATTCCTCGCCGGGGGCATACTGATTGATTCGCAAACAAGCGTCGTTGAGATGATTCTGCTCGAGGTATCGTGCGACGGCTGCTGTCGTCTCCGGGGTGACGCAGTGATTGTTGACGCGTCGATCCCACAGCAGCAGCTTTCCTGGAATCCCAATCACCCATCCAACTCCGTCAACGAACTTGTTCGGCCTTCCCTCGGCAATTTCCAACTGCGAAGCAGCATCCTGCGGCGGATAGGCCGCACATTGAGCGTTTTGCCAGCCGCGGCCGAACTGATAAGGGCCAGACGCACACCCGCCGAGGAGTGTCGTTCCGATTCCGCAGATGACGAATGCGATCCAGAAGCGTCGAGACATCATCCTAAATCTCAATTTCACAGGCGTGGCGTCAGGTCGGCGGAGACCTCCCCTTCGGGTCCGCTTTATAGGAAATATCGACGCTTCCATCAGTATGTCTTCCGGAATTCCCAAACCGCCAAAGGCCTCCCGGACTCCAGGTCGCCGCATCCTGCCGAAATGTGGGTAAGCTGGTGACCGAACAAGCGTCTAAGGGATGACCGTCGTCCGCGTCGAAGCGATCCTGGCTCAACGATGGCTCGTGCGTTCGACTACGGCACTTCCGTATTCGTTGGGCAGCAGGAGTACCGGCTTGGGCATCGGCTCAACTGCCGGCGGTCCGCGAGCAGGCTGGCCCTCGAAAAAGCCAGACAGGCCGTTTCTGTTTGCGTCTCAACGATCAGCGGGATAGGGTGACGGAAATCAGATCCTCCCTGGTGACTATTCAATGCGAACGCAATTCAGAACGGTCGACAGGTCTCTTGTTCCGATTGTTACCTTCGCGGCGTGCGCGGTGCTGATTTGTTCCGCGGCCGTCTCGGGATTCGCGGCGGAAACGGACGCCTTGCGTTTGATTCCCGCCTCGTGCAACGCCGTCGCGATCGTCGAGACGCGGAATCTGGTCAACAGTCCGCTCGGCCGGCGCGAAAAATGGTCGGACGCGGCTCGACGCGCCTACGCGGAGGGCCTGCTTTCCAGTCCGCCCTGGGTGCAGGCGATGATCCAAGGGACAATGGTCGGGTCGCCGGCCGCGGGGCCGCCACTCACTTACTCGGTTTACGTGACCGGTCAGCTCATGACGGTGGCCGACATCGCCAGGCATGAGCTTTCCCACGCGGAAAACCTTGCCGGACATCAGGCCGTCTTCTCGCCGAGAAACGTTTATTTCGTGCAGTTTTCGCCCGGGTTGATCGGCGCCTTGCAGCCGGCCAACCGCCAGGCCGCTTCACACTGGCTGGAATCGGCCGGCCAGAGCGCGGCGCCTTCGATCAGCACCCCTCTCGTCGACGCACTCTCTGCCGACGACAAGGCCCAGGTCGTCGTGGCCGTCGACCTGAAGGACATGCTCCATCCCCGGCATATTCGCAACTGGATCATGGGGACGCCCAAGCTGCGAAAGGGAGGCGACGTCGATGCGTTGGTGACGCTCTTGTCCGGACTCAGGATGGCCCGATTGTCGGTACACGTTGATGATTCCATCGTCGCGCGGCTCCGTCTTGATTTCGACGCTCCCGTCGGCCAGAACGCGCCGCGCGTGGAGCAGGCGATGGCCCAGTGGCTCGACGATGCGGGAGCCCGGCCGCAAATGCTGGCAGCCGCCAAAGCCCGGGTGTCCGGCCAGTCCGTGACGTTCGAGGCGCCCCTCGACGAAGTGGGCCTTCGCCGTCTGCTCAGCCTGATCCAGTCGCCCCACCTCCCACCCAAGGAGGCCGCCGGCGAGAGTCGTGAACCGAACCCAGTTGCCTCGGAAGCTTACTACAACAAGGTGTGCGCCCTGTTAAACGCGCTGCTTTCCCGGAATCGCGACGCGACCGTGTATGAGAGGACGGCCTTGTGGCACGCGGAATTTGCCCGCAAGATCGCGGGGCTGCCTCCGACCGCGGTCGACCCTGCGCTTCTCCGCTGGGGCCGGGATGCGAGCAAAGATTTGATGGCGCTCGCGTCTTCGCTGCGAGGCGAGTCGGTGCGGCTGGACGATCTGGAACGCTCGATCCGCGTCGACGACACGACGGTGTATAACTGGGCCGGCGCGGGCCCCTACGGAGAACCTTTCGGTTTCCCGGTCTGGGTGTATTCGGACGACAACCTCGAACTCGTCCGCGCGCAGCAGCAGGCGGCAGTCGAGAAATCGGCCGGCGACCGCGACGCCATCTGGAACATGCTCCGCGAGGAGACGACGGCAATCGCCAAACAGATGGAATACAAATACCACATCAGGCTCAAGTTGCCGGACTGATCCGCAACGGGCGAAGCCCATTTGAGCCGGTCTGGGTCAGATGTGCGGAGTCGGGATTCTCGGACCCTAGACCCGCTTCGAATACTCATTCCGCAAGGCGTCCGCTTTCGCTTGCCACTCGGTGGCCGCGTCGAAGTCGCCTGCGGCGGCGTAGGCCGCGGCCAGTGCGGCAAGAGAGTCGGGCTTTTTCCAACGCGTCAGCTCGCACGCCTTGGTCGCGTTCTCGACAGCCTGCTGGCCGTCTCGGAATCGTCGATCGAGACACATTGCGTACGTCCACGCGCGGCTTTCGAAAGCCGCGGCCAGTGTTGGTTTGAGGCGGATCGCTTCGGCAAAGTCGGCCAGGGCTTTTTCGCAGTCGCGTTTGCCGTTCCGCGCGACACCGCGGTTTCTGAAAGCTTTCGCAAACTGCGGATAGAGGTGAATCGCCTCGTTGCAGTCGGCAATCGCCGAGTCGAATTGACCCATTTTGTTCCGGATGAAGGCCCGGTTGTTAAAACCGAGCGGCAAGCTTGGGTCGAGTCGGATCGCTTCATTGCAATCGGCGATGGCCTTTTCGAATTCGCCCTTTTGAGCCCAAGCGAGAGCACGGCACCTCAGCGGGTGCGGGTTGCGGGGATCGAGTTGGACCGCTTCGTTGCAATCAGAGAGCGCCGCATCGGACTGCTCCAGACGCCAGCGAACGTTGCCGCGGTTGGCCCTATGGCCGGGGTTCCGCGGATCGATTCGGATCGCTTCATTGCAGTCGGCGAGCGCCTCGTCATATTCGCAGATATCAGCCCGGGCGATGGCCCGGTTGTTATACGCCACTGCGAGCTGCGGATTGAGTCGAAGGGCTTCGTTGCAATCGGCAATCGCCTTGTCATGCTCGCCTTTTCCGTTCCAGCACACCGACCGGTTACTGAACGCTTTGGCGTAGTGGGGATCAAGGCGGATGGCTTCATTCAAGTCGTCGATCGCTTTGTCGTATTCACGCTTTCCCTTCCAAGCGCCGGCGCGATTCACAAACGCGTTTGCGAGCTTTGGATCAAGACGGAGGGCCTCGTTGCAGTCTTCCAGGGCCTTGTCGAATTCTCCCTGATGAAATCGTGCGGTCGCGCGATTATTAAACGCCAATGCAGAGTGCGGATCCAGTTGAATGGCGTGCGCACAGTCGGCGACAGCCTGCTCGTAGTCCCCCTTGGCTTCCCAGGCGACACCTCGATTATTGAAGAGCTTGGCGAGCGTCGGATCCAGCCGGATCGCCTCGGTAAAGTCGTCAATGGCTTTGTCGTATTCACGCTTCTCTTTCCACGCCAGGCCACGATTGCCAAGTGCCTTCGGGAAGGCTGGCTTGAGACGGATCGCCTCGTCGCAGTCCGCGATCGCCTTGTCGTATTGACGCATGGCCCGCCAAACAGCGCTTCGCCCGAGAAATGACTCGGGATTCCGGGGCGCGAGCCGGATCGCTTCGGTGATGTCTGACAAGGCATTCCCGACTTCGCCCTTTTTCAGCCAGGCCTGACCGCGGTTGTGGAATGCGGCCGCGAGCCTGGGATTGCGACGGATCGCTTCGGTAAATCGTCTGATCGCCTCGTCGATCTCTCCGCTTTTGAGGTGTTCACTGCCGCGGTTGCAGATCAGAACCGCGCTCGTCCGTCTGTGGGCAATGACGACGAATGCAACAAACGAGCCGAAAATGACGAGGACAATGGCTGCGAAAACAATCCCTTCGAAGTAGCTTTCCACCGGATTCATTGATCGGGTCTCGATTCTTACCCAAGACTCCGTCGGCTTTGTCCGCCCGGACTCCGAGGGCGCGCCTCGGTATTAAATCAAAGGTGATTAAATCAAAGGACACGGGAGTGATTCCAGCTAACTTGACCCCACTCCCAAACGAACCGAAGTCAGCCCTGATTCGGCGGCAACTTTTCAGAAGCGGTTCCCGTTCGCGTCTCCGTTATTTCTCCTCTTCTGCTCGTGTTGCGTTGCGGATCGCGTCTGTTGCTTTCTCTGCTCGGCCTGGAATTTCTTGTAATCCATCACGCGGCAGACGGGGGGTCGCACG
>CAYWOV010000343.1:0-4764 GCA_964459965.1 uncultured Planctomycetaceae bacterium
CGAATACCGTCTCCCGCGCACTCGAATCACAAATGCGAGTGACCGGCCGATCGAGTATCAGATCCGCGGCCCGCTGACCAATTGGAGTGGACCGTTCTCGCTTGCTCCCGGAAAGTCACACGAGTTTCCCGTTCCCTACACGATGATTTTCCGACAAGGCACCTCGGACGGGCTCGAAGCGAAATCGCTTCCGATTGGGACAGACTTCCAGATCGGACCGTCGACCGCCGCCAGCTCCGTGCTGGGAACCGATCGCCAATAGCGCGGGCCGACGGCCGTTTCCCGTTGCACGGCCGGCTTTGACTTTGCCGAACGTGTTCGTCACCATCGAGCGCCACAGCGTGCGGCCGGTTTGTCCTCTCGCCAACGGAATGGCGACGAATCGGCCACACCCTTTTTGGTGAGCGACCCGATGGCGCAGCGAAGTTTGCGGTTCCTGGTGGAAGCGGTTCTCGTTGTCTCCGTCCTGGGCAGTCTCGCTCAAGCCGCGGTGTCCCCGCGGCAGTGGTACAACGATTGGACGTATTATCCGCAGTTCGGATACTATTACAGCAGCTACTACTACAAGCCCGCGGCGGGCTCCGAGGGCCTCAAGTTTCAGTTCTGCATTTATTACCCGGCTCATCCGCGGTACGTGTATTACTTCGATCCCGTCAAGCACCATTACTGGGGCAGGCTCGACGCCAAAGGCGAGCCCGGGCATCAGTACTCGCTTTTGGACCCCAAGGACCGCAAGGAAAAGCTGAAGGATATTCCCGAAGAGGCTTTCCCGAAGGCGGGCAAGATGCCGCCCATTCCCGAATCGAGCGACGGCACGCCGATGGAGCCCGTCAAGACTTTGCCCAAGCTGGGCGACAAGGACGCAAAGCGCCCGCCCGCGGGCGAAAAATAGCCCGCGGTGAGCTCAGCCGGCCTCGCTGATCTCAGACGACAAGAGAATCAGCTCGAGCTCGACGAACTCGCGGATCAGGCTGCGGAGGTCTTGCGGTCGGCGGAACGGCTGCTTCGCCAAGAGCCGGCTGAGCAGATCCGACAACTCGCGCGGAGCATCCGGTCGAAAGCGGCGCAAGAGCATCGGCTTCGTTTGCCGGTGTTGAACCAACACGTCGGCAGTGCCGCTGCCGACGAAGGGCAAGCGACCCGTCAGCATGCGGTACAGCGTGATCCCCAGGCTGTACATGTCCTTCACCACGGGCTGCGTCACGCCGTGCGTGAGCGATTCGGGAGCCAGGTAGTCGGGTGTGCCCGTGAATTCATCAACGGGCAGGCGACCGGACGAGAGGATGATCGGCCGGACGAATCCCAAGTCGAGCAGCTTCACTTCACCCTGGTGCGTGATGAAGATGTTCTGCGGCTTGATATCTCCATGTGCCAGGCCCGCGCATTCGAGGTCGCGCATGCCGTCGGCCGATTGACGGGCGATCCACACCGCTCGGCGGAGCGACAGGCGTTCCTCGACGTGCAACTCGTCTTCGAGCGTCCGACCGTCAGCCCATTCAAAGACGAGATACGGCACGTCGGCACGCACTTCGGATCGCAGCATCTTCAGGAGGTGGCGACTGGCGACCGCCTGGCAGGCCTGTGATTCGTTATCGATGAGTTGGCGGGCGATCGGCTCGTCGCAGCGTTCCGGGCGCAGGCGTTTGAGCGCGCACATCCGGCCGCTACTGGTTTCCATCGCCTTCCAGACCTCGGCGAAGGCGCCGATGCCGGCCAGCTCGATCGGCTCGTAGCCGCGAGGAAGCGAGAAGTCACTCTGACGGACCGACTCGTGGAGCGTCCGGCGCCCGGTATCAAGGTGACGGACGTGTTCAGCCAAAGACATGCGACACCCGCCCTGCGGCCAATCGACCCGCAAATGACAATTGCTGTCCTCCGCCCCAACACCACTCAAACCGACTGAGAAGCCCGGGACTCCGGGAAAGGGGCGGTTTACGGGAGGACCTTATTCTTGTTATCGGCCGAGAGACGGTTCCGAAAGCAGCGATTGAGCGGCCGCGCAAAGAAAAACCGGACCGGCATCGAGCCGGTCCGGTCACTTTTCGTAATGCAGCGTTGGTGAGGTATTTCCGACCCAAGCGATAAACTCACGTCGGAACACCACACCGGAAGATCCGCTGGTGACGGAACTCCTTCGCAGCTTGTCAGTTAGCCCACATGGTGAGCCAACCATTGTCGGCCGCGATGCGGGCAACGGTCAAATCGACCGGTGCCTTACCCTCGCGCGGCACGTGGATTTGAGGGTCGAGTGGCGTAATTTCAGGAATGGCCGACTCGATCTTTTGTTTAATGGCACCTGAACGCAGAACCTTGCCGCCACCGGCGACGCCAACGGCTCCTCGCATAAGTGCGACGCGTCCGCCCATTGCGGCCATCCGCATCGAAACGGTGATCTCCTGCGTGGGCACGTCAGCCTGCCCTTCCTGTTTGAAACCAGCTCGGATCACGAGCTTGATTTCGCCGTTGTCGATGGTGAAGCGAATCGGGTCTTCCTGATCGAAGACGAATTTGCTGTTCTTCTGCTCTGGCGACTGCTCCGCAGGCTTTGCAGCCGGCGGAGTCGCTCCCGGCGGAAGCATGGCGGCTTGTGCCGCGGCCATCTTCTTGGCCGCGTCGGCGAAGTCGACTTTTCGGCCGAGCACCTCCGACAAGTAGCGCTGCAGTTCGGCGGCGACCTCGGCATCGGTCATCGTCTGGCCGGCGAACTTCATCTGACTGACGGCGTTGTTGAGCAGGCTTTCATGGATCGAAATGACCAGGCCGGCGCCCGTCTCGATTGCCGGATTGCCTGTGTCGCCCGCCAAATCGTCCGCACCCGCCACTTCGGCACTCAGTCGGACGAACGCGTCGTTGGATCGTGCGCGAACTGTCGACGGTAGCACTCCCGCAACTCGCAGCCGCTTGCGGAGATCGTACTTCATCTTTTCGTCGACTTGCTGGATCAACTGATCAACGCGGGAATCCAGCGCCGGAAGTACTTTCGTTTGAATTCGCTGTCCCGCGATCGCTTCGGATTCGCCACGCTGCGAGTTGGCCGCTTGGACGGCCTGACCTTCGGCCATTCCGCCGAAGAGCGAGCCACTATATCGCGTCGAGGCACCCGTCGTGGTGTTGCTCGGCTGCACGTACGTCATCGTGGCCGGCTCGGTTGTGAGCGTCGTTCCATCGAATCGCAGCGGTTTCTTCGCGCCCCAACGGTGGTAGCCCTGGGTGTAGATGTTGGCCTGATCGGTGCTGCCAACGGTGTTGCTTTGCGTGACCCCGTTGAGGATCAGATCGAGGTTTGCCGTATTGCTTCCGGGCCGCAGCTCGACGCTGATATCGGTCGTGGTCTGCTCATTTCCGCTGACGTTTGCCCCCAGGACGAAGTCAGTGACCTGGCCGTTCGTCGTCTGCTGGTCGCTCAACAACTTGTTGAGCAACTCGCGCGAGGCCACGATCTGCAAGTTGTAGTTCATGTAGTGCTCGCGGACGGCGTGACCGATCAGCGTTCCTCCGTCGATCGCGGCCTTTTCAGCGGCTTCGAGAGATTCGATCACCTTGTGCTCGTCGGCCGAGCTGCCGTTTTCCTCGAAACCCTCGATCGCAGCGACAAGCGCGGCGAACTTATCTGTTCCCGCATTTTCTCCGGCGGGACTGGCTTGTTCGGCCGTGTGCAGTTTGCCGAGCGCCGTCGACAGCTTGCGGAATGCGGGCCGAGCCAAGAATTGACGCTGCTCCGGATCTTTGAGCGAGCTGCCCGCATCGAGCCTGCCTTGCGCGGAGGTCATGACGCTGTCCGATCCGTTGGCGGTCAACGCCTGCCGCAGCTGCTCCGCGTGGATAAAGGGAAGCCAGGCCGATCCGTTGGGGACCTGCTTCAGGTCGTTTTCCAGGTCCGAAAGCTGATCCAGCGCCTCGGCCCGTGCGGCCTTCACGTGTTCGGCTTTGACATCTTCGGGCTTCAATTCGAGCGTGTTGAGAATGGCCAGATCGATGTCGACGCGGCGGGCCAGGCGGCCGCGGATCGACAACAGCGGATCATACAAAGCGGCAAAGCGCGGATCGGCGACGGCCTTGTCGATGACTTGGATCTTGTGCTGAAGCTGCTTCAGCAAATCACGCTGCGCGGCGGCATCGAGTTTATCGTCGGTGTAGAGTTTGGTGACGATCGCCGAGACGCCTTTGCCCCAATCCGACCAATTCCCGGAAAGTTCGGCAAAAGCATCCGATGTCAGGCCCGTGGGAACTTCGGTCTTGATGATGCCGTGCAGGCCCGACTTTTCGGTAGACCCGTCCATCGCCAGTGCCGTCGAAACGGCAACGCCGACAATTACCGCAGAAGCCGCGACCCGTCGAACGGTTTCCAGCCGTCCTACTCGCCACGCGCCTCGAAGAAAGCTCCGCTGTCCTGATCGAATTGAATTGGACTCCATGAAGTTACACTCCGCTTGTACTTGAATTGCACCACATTGAGCGCACAAAGGGATGCGGCTATCCTCCCGCAACGTAATTGGGGTGGATCTTCGCCCGATTCCTTCAGACGCTACTCGATGTGGTTCGTGGTGTAGAAAACCAACTGATAATCCCGACGACGCCGGTTCGCATGTGCGACCGAATCCCCTTTCCGGAGTCGTCCCGCAGTTTGGCGCGTTCTTTGATAGTGCCCGAATCGACCATCTTGATTAGGCCGGCCGCACAGACACGCCGCCTCATTCCATAAGGCATTCGATATCGGCAGAGTCTAATCCTCCCCCCTGCCTTCTGCAAACGACTCAAGTCAGT
>CAYWOV010000344.1:0-4763 GCA_964459965.1 uncultured Planctomycetaceae bacterium
GGCAAGACTCGCGGATTGTGGCTGCAAGCTCTGCGGCGACCACATTCTGCCGTAAATCCGAAGACATGCCCACGCCGGAGCCGTTGGGCATGGCACCCGGCGACCAGCGAGGCAATGGCCGCAAGACTTAGAAAGTGCAGGGACATGACCGAGTCTTCCTGCTTGATGGACAAATCGTCCTGCTTCGCCCGTCTACTTGGCGGCGGCCCGGTCACCGCTGTCCTTTTGGCGATAACACCACCGCTCGAAAATCTCAAGTGAAACGCATCCTCGTCGCAGCGGCGGTTGTTCTTCTCGCGTCTGTCGTCGCGATTCTCGTCTTCTGGCAGCGTCCAATTGCGGCCGACATCTCTCCGCACGAAGACATCACGGTGGATGGCAAGACGCGCAACTATCGACTCGTAGTCCCTCACACGCTTCCAAAACCCGCTCCGATCGTCTTCGCCTTCCACGGCATCGGCGATTCCACCGAATCGATGGCCAACTATTGTCGCCTCGATCAGCTTGCTTCGCGCAATGGCTTCATTCTTGTCTATCTCGCTGCGCGCAAATCCATGTGGGCAACGGTCAACGCCAACGCGGACAACCTTGACGCCAACGCTGATGTTCGGTTTTTCGATCAACTCCTCATTCACCTCTCCAAGCACCACGAAATCGATCGGGATCGAGTTTACGCGGTCGGAATGTCCAATGGTGCCTCGTTCGTTCAATTGCTGGCGGTCGCGCGCTCGAATGATATCGCTGCAATTGCCGCCTATTCTGGATCAAAACCGAGTGACATCGGCTCGTCCGAGAATCCGCTACCAATCATGCTTGTTGTCGGTGCAAATGATTTGGCATCACGTGAGATGCAATCCGATGCGGATCATTACCGTTCCGATGGTCACGTCGTCGAATTCGTTTCGGTTCCTGGGCTGGGACATGAATGGCCTACCCGCCACAATACCGAAATGTGGAATTTCCTCTCGCAACATTCATTGGCCCAAAAAACGTCGACCAAGAGCGGTGAACCGGGGAGTTGAAAAGATTTCAGGAACGAATGGCACTTCCCTGCTATGCGGGCAGCTTGAGGCTTTGCGAGCGCCGGCCACCGTATTCTCTGAAAGTGGGGGACTTGTCCCACCCTGCTAGTACGTCCAGCTCAAATTAGCACGCCCTGCGAGCTGAGGAGACTTACTTGTTTGGCGGCGGGGTCGGTACTTTTTCGGCCGCGACGCGCTTTCGGACCTTCTCGCGAAAGGCGCGCCATTGGTTGTCCGTCCAGGAGTCTTGCGGCTTTTCATCGAGATCCAACAGGTATGCCAGTTCCTTTGCGGCTACGTTGCGGACTTCGTCAAGGCCCGCGCACGGCTTGCCGCCTGAGCCTGCGAGCCTCACGCCGGCATCGTCAAGAAATGCGGCGAAGAATGCGCTGGCGCGGGCACGATTCTTCTCCGGTATACCGCAAGAGCATCCCGTGCTGATCATCTCAAGGCGCAAGCCGATGCTCGCGCGCTGGGCGGCGCGCTGGAACTCGTGCCAGACTTCGTCGTCTGCCAAGTCCATAATGACTCGGAGATCGGTCCAATAGGCGCCGTCCGAACCATGCGGCAACCTTTTAAACAGGGGAAGCAGCAACTCGGCGGCTGCTCGTGAGTCGAGTTCTGCGAGGGTTTGCAGCAGGCAGCGCCGATTCTCGGTCGATCCCTGCCCTGCTGCCTCGGACAGCACGCGAATCCGAGTCGCTTTGGGGAGCTCGGATTCGGCCAACGCTTGCGCGATGTGCCAGGGACAGCGACCACTTGTCGTTTTGAGGAACTTCTTTAAGAGGGCCGGCAGGGCCGACGGATATTTGGCAGCCAGAATCCTTGCAGGACAGGCTCGGTCGGACGTGATGAATCCATTTTGTCGTTCGAAGATTGCCTCTGTGAAGACATCGACTTCCTTGCGCAAACGGGCGTGTTCCCACCAGTCGCGCTGGGCAGCCGCGTCGCGTTCTCCGCGGTCACAACCGTGAAGGCAATCTGGCACCCCCGTCATTTCGCTCAACAAGTAGGCGGCCAGATGGCGGACCCGCAGGAGGCCATCGCCAGCCTCAGGGTTCTCGCGGTGAGCCGTCAGCCGATTGTCCCGCAGCAGCGCGAGCAAGGGCGGAATCGCGTCGAAGCCTTGCACGACAATCTCGCACGCGGGCGCGTCGCGTTGCGGATCCGGTTTGCAGCCGCGCTCGAACAGATCAAAGGTTGGGAGGTCATACGGTTGACGCGACCAGGCGAGCATCCGGGCTTCGATTGAACCGGGCGCCGGAGGCCGGGCCTTGAGCGTCGTGCCGAGATCCTCGAACAGCGTCTTACGTCTCCCCTTGCTCAACTCGGGCACTTCTTTGACGAGTGCCTGCATCCGCTTGTAGATGGACTGCCAATCGGCGTCCTTTTGCGTCAGTCGACTCTCGAGATCGTCGAAAATGCACTCGGCGAGAATCAACGGGGGATTCGCGATTTCGTCCTTTGCGTCAGGCACGTCGTCTTCTGTGTGCATCCCGCGCATCCGGCGATATTCGGAGGTCCACTTTTTTGTTGTCGCAACTTGCTGCCACACGAGTTGGGCCGTTGTGTCTTCGCCCCGTGCCGCCAATTGAACGGCGGTCACCAACGCCGGCCGGTCGTTGAAGAATTGATCCTTTTGCGGGTCAATGTCCTTCGCCGAATACGGCTTGATCGGTGTCGGGTCTTCCGGATCGCGGTGCACAACGACTTCGCGTTTGAGTCCTCGGAGGATCACGACACTGCCGTCAGGTCGTTCCTCGAGCAGGAATGCCGGCGAATAAGGGTGAAGAGAGAGGCCATCGCTGACCCGCACCCACCCTCCAAGCGACGCGAAAACGAGGCGGGCCTCCTTGGGAGGCATGGGAACCTGATAGCGGTTCGCCATGTCGACGAGCTGCTTGGTGTCCAGTCGATCCGCGGCGAATGCCTCGGAACCAGCAATCAGCAGGCCGATATGGACCAGGCAGAAGCACGCGGTTTGACAGGCGCGGTTCATCAATCCATTTTCAACCGCGGAGCTCGCGCCGCAAGGCGGGCGGCTTCTCGCGCCGGGTGCGAAGGAACGCAGTTGATTTCGCATCGCGGCCCTTGTCATTGCGGCCTCCTGACGGAGCGTTGCAACTGGATTGTAGCAACCGGCCCGTGGACACGTCTTTCACCCTGTCCGCCTGCCGAAAGTCTCGTAGGGCAGGGCTGTGCCTGCCGATTCGTTGGTGGATTCGACCAGTTTAACGTCCGGTCCTGTGGACAAGCTCATTGGCCCGACAATTCGGGCAGGCGAACGGCCTTGCCTCCCGGCCCGATCGTGATCTGTGTTCGCGTCGAGGCCAGCGAGGGAATCGCGACGAGCTCGAGTGCCCAAACGAGCGACACCAGCTTGCCTGAAAAGCTGTAGGGTTGGCGCGGCAGCGCGAGCGTCATCTGCCGACTGTCGTTCGGATTGGGCGATTCGATGCGGACGGCCTCTGCGATTTGCAGGTCGACGTCGCCGCGGCCGGCCGTGTTCCAGACGACTCGCAGCTCGACCGCGTCGAGCGGAGTTTTAAGATTCCATTTCGCCGACACGGGCACCGTTTGACCGGGGTCGAAAGCCGACCGGCCGGCCAGGTCGAGCGACAGGTCATTCATGGGGCGTCACTTGAATCGGATAGTCGGCGCAAACCGGAGGGCGCCGCGGAAATCGTTCCTCGACCGACAACTGCCAGACAATGGAATTGTGCTTCGATTTGAACGAGTGCATCGTGTCAGCCGGAATCGTCAAGACGCATGTGCCGCCGGCCAACCCGTCAAAACGCGTCCGCTCGGCCACAAGCTGGTCGTGAAACGGGTGTTGTCTGGACCGCCCTCTTCCCGATGAACGAACCTGTTCGGTCCCCTTCAGGCGAATGGAAAATGACTGCAGCCCCTGCCATCGCCCGTCGATCGACCAGGACAGCTCCGCCTTTCCGCCCAATGGGATCGCCGGCCGGCTGAGCATCAGGACCGGCTCGGGCTCGAAGAGGGCCAAAAGCGACCTTCCGAACTCCCCCACCAGCGAAAAGCCGTCGGTCAGAAACGGCACCAAGAAGAGCAAAAACAGGATTTCGAACCAACCAAAACGTCCCACAACGGCCCTGGCGTATATCCCGTAAACGAGGTACGCGATCCCGCCGTTCCATAATGCGGCGCCGAAAAACCGGTCGAGCGCTTGAGTTCCTCGGCGAATTTCCGGCTCGAGCGTGATCGGCCCGTCGTGAGAGCCGACCTGCACCGGACGACGATCAGGTGCGTTGGCCTGCGACAGCACGCCCTGCGCCTTCTGTCGTTCTCTCCAACGGAACCGAACGCTGCCTCCAAGTAGTGCCACTCCGGTGACAAATAACAAAAGCGGAATCAGGAGCGGTGGGCCGTTGCACTGTCCCCACAGAAAATCGGGATGCAAATTGCGGTTGAGGACCGCCTCCCATGGGCGGTGCGGATTGACGTAGCAAGTCGCTACGAGCCCGGGCGGATAGGCATTGACGACTCGGTCTCGCCATTCGCGACGGTTCGATGGGCAAGCGAGGAAGTTGTAACGATCGGAATGAAACAATTTGCCCTGAAAAGTGTAGGAATACGAGATGACGACCGAATAGGTCGGCCCGTCGTGCTTTTTGACGGCGCCGCTTTCAATCGTGCAAACGGCCGGAGTCCACGATCGCGCCGCGGCAATCGACATCAAGGGCTCGATCGACATGAAATAAAGGGCAGCTCCCCCCA
>CAYWOV010000345.1:0-4762 GCA_964459965.1 uncultured Planctomycetaceae bacterium
GCAGCACCGCGTCGCACTGCAAATTTCGCTCTGCTATGCTGACGAATGGGCGATCGCTTCGGATCGCGTCAGCCGGCGGAGTCGTCCTTGGTGCAATTTCATTTCCGGAAACGCAGAAGGCTGCATATTCCCATCACGTTGAGCGTGGTCCTCGTGTCGCTCGACGTGTTGTTGATGGTCTTCTGGATCATTCTTCTGGCCCGCCAGCAGCTTTGGGGCGGACTGGCGATCGGCACGGTCGGTTTCTCGGTGATCCTCTGCGGCATCGCCGCGTATATGGTGATCGCGGTCAAGGAAAGTCGCCTCAACCAGCGGCAGGCGAATTTCGTCGATAGCGTGACGCACGAGCTCAAGTCGCCGATTGCCTCGCTGCGACTCTATCTCGAAACATTGCAAATGCGGCGAATCGACGAGTCGCAGCGGGCCCACTTTTACGAAGTCATGGAAGGGGAAATTCAGCGTCTCAGCAACCTGATCAATCAGCTGCTGGAAGTCGGCCGGCTGGATGCGATCGGACAGCGGTCCGACCCGGTCGACGTGCCGCTGGAACCGCTGTTGCGCCGCTGCGCGAAGTCGGCCAGTGCCCATCACAAGCGGGACGAGAATCAGGTCTTCTCTTTCGACATTGAGCCGGCCGTCGTCCACGCCCGGCCCATGGTTCTGGAGATGATCTTCGGCAACCTGCTCGACAACGCCATCAAATATGGGGCGGCGGAGCCGACGGTCGACGTGCAGGTGCGGATCGTCAAACGAGGCCGCATCGTGACCCGCGTGTGCGACAATGGGACCGGAGTGCCCGCCAACCAGCGGAAAAAGATCTTCCAATTGTTCTATCGGGGCGGCAGCGAGCTCGAGCGAACGCAAAAGGGAACCGGACTGGGACTCTATATCGTCCGCACGCTGGTGCACATGCTCAAAGGGACAATCACCGTTCGCGAGCGCGAAGGAGGAACTGGAAGCGTGTTCGAAGTCAGTCTGCCGGGCAGGTCGGAGCTATGCGAATCTTAATCATCGAGGACGAAGAGGCTCTTTCCGAGGGCCTGAAATTCAACTTCGAGCAGGAGGGATACGCGGTCGTTCTTGCCGGGGACGGACCAACGGCTCTCAAGCAATTTCAGGATCTCGATCACCCGGTCGATCTGGTGATCCTCGACGTCATGCTACCCGGAATGAGCGGCTTCGAGACGTGCCGAGCGATTCGCGTCCTCGACGATCTCGTTCCGATCCTCACGCTGTCGGCCCGGTCGCTGAGCGAAGACTTCACACTGGCCTTCGACGCGGGCACCGACCAGTACATGACCAAGCCGTTCAAGCTGCCCGAGCTATTGAGCCGGGTTCGGAACCTGTTGAGCCGCTCGGCGCGGACGGAAAGGAGCAGTTCGCGCTCACCCTCCACGACTGAACAGACAACTTTTGACTTCGGCGACGTGCATGTCGACTTCAAAAAATTCGAGGTGACAGCAAGGGGTCGAACGCAAAGCATGACGACGCAAGAAATGGAACTCCTGCGCTACTTTATTCAGCACGAGGGCGAGGTGCTGCCGCGTTTGGACATTCTCGACTCGGTTTGGGACCACAATCCGGACGTCACCGTTCGCACGATCGACAACTTTGTGCTCAGACTGCGGAAAATCATCGAAGTCGATCCGGCCTCGCCGAAGCATATTGTGTCGGTCCGCGGCACGGGCTACCGCTTCGTAGCCAAACCGGCCGAGTCCGAGTGACGCAGGCGTGGTCACTCGACGTAGATGAACTCTTTCACGTTCATCAGTACGTGGCAAAGATCAGCGCAGCCTTGCCACGGCTTGCCCGGCGGCCGGGCTTCTTCCTGCTGTTCCAAGAATCTTCGGGCCGCGGCCGTTTCGGCGCTCGAAGGGGGCCGTCCGAAGGCAGTCTCGTAAAGTGCGTCGATCAGGTGTCGATCGGCGGCGATTTTTGTTTGCCGCTTCGCCCAGCGTTCGGCTTGCTGTAAGACGAACGGATTATTCAAGAGTGCCAGGGCCTGGGCCGGAACATTCGACGTGCCGCGGCGACCGGCCGTCGTGGCTGTCGCCGGATAGTCGAAGGCCAGGAACATCGGATTCAGGAAGTTGCGGCGGACGGCGAGAAAAATACTCCGCCGGCCGTCTCCGTCCAACAGACCGGACACCGCGGGCCGTCCGCGGCCCGTCATAAATTCGTCGAGATGAACAGGGACACTGGGTCCTTCCAACCGTTCGTTCAGCCGGCCGGAAACCGCGAGAATTGAGTCACGGATCGCCTCCGCTTCAAGCCGGACGACCGGCATGCGGTGGAGCAGACGGTTGTCCGGGTCGAGCGAGGCCGACTTCGGATCTGCATCGCGGCTCGACATGCGATACGCCGACGAGAGGACGAGCAGGCGCTGCATATGCTTAATCGACCATCCGCTGCGAATCAGCTCGGTTGCCAAGTAGTCGAGCAGCTCCGGATGCGTCGGAGGTTGACCCATCTTTCCGAAATCGTCCGGCGGATTGACGAGACCGCGACCGAAGTGGTGCTGCCAAAGCCGATTAACAAGCACGCGCGCCAGAAGAGGCGTCGCGGAGCCGGTCATCTCGTGTGCGACTTGCAAGCGGCCGCTTCCCGCGACACTCGCAGCGATGGGCCGGGAGCCGAAGAGTTCGAGAAAACGCCGCGGAACCTCGGTGCCCGGCTTTTTGTGGTTCCCCCGAATCAGCACGTGCTCGTTTTCGGCCGTGCCGTCAACCATTGCAACGACCCGTTCCGCCGGCTCGGCCTGCGATTCGCGGTGATGCCATTCGGAAAGGAGCGAGGCCAATTCGTGCGATGTTTGCGCAGGAAGCGGATCAAATCGCAGCCGGCGGAGCCAGTTGAGGATTGCCACCCGATCGTTCGCGTGGCGATCCGCTGCCAACTTTCCCGACTTCCAGAGATCGAGAGTCTCTCTGAACAAGCCCACATAGCGAGCGGCCAGTTTGTTCGGGCTGTCGAGTGCGTTGTCGTCGACCAGCCCGGCGATCAATTGATTGGTCGGCCGTGCGGGCGAACGCGGATTGTCCGAAAAAATGATCGACTCGACGACGATCCAACCGTCATCTTCATCCACGATTTCGATGTAAGCCCGCTCCCGCAAGAGCTTGGAGACATCCTGCGTGTGCCAGGCCGCCGGCGCGTCGCTCGCCACGCCAAGCGACAATTGACCGTAGAGCGGATCGCGGATGAATTGAAATCCGTCGACGACCAAATTCAACTGTCCCGACTTCAGTGGCCGTGATCCAGCCCCGCTGGCATGGTGTCGTGACGCGAAATAGTGGATGTAGGGCTTTTCGACGGTAAACGATTTCGAGCGAATCGATCCCCGTAACTTCGGGGAGATCAAGCCACTGTGAGCCCCGCTGTGGGCGACTTGCGCAATTGGATGTTCCAGATCGGCGCCCGGAACGAAATCGCCCGCACGGGAGGGCCGCCTTCCAAACGCCGGGCCTGAGACTTGCCATCCCGCAAAATCTGGCTTTTTGAAGTCCTCGAAGACGACGGTCCCGCGCATCGGCTCGCAGTCTGCAGCCATCTGCGTTTGAAGGTCTTTCGCAAGTGCGATTCGGTTCGCGACGAACTCGGGACCTGGAGCGAGCGGTCCCAGCATCCGACACGGAAGGAGAACATCCTCCGGATCGGAATCGGATTCAGTGGCCCGGCCGCGATCTGGTTTGGGCAGCCAGCTCGTCGCCGGTCTTGCGGCGAGCGCGGCGGCGATCATCTCGCGGCACTTCGTCGCCTGGGCGTGTCGCGATTCGGCGAACTGTTCGACGGGCTTGGGGTCGTCGATAAATGCCAGTTGCTGGCGTGAGCTTCGCAGGAGGCCCGCCAAGGCGTAGTAATCCTGCGCGCGAATAGGATCAAACTTGTGATCGTGGCAGCGGGCGCAGGCGATGCTGAGTCCGAGAAAGGCCTTGCCGAAGACATCGATCTGGTTGTCGATTGTGTCGCACTGCTCGGCGCGAATGTCGACCGGCGAGTGCTTGCCTTGGCCGAACCACCAGAACGCCGTGCCGATGATCGATTCGTTTGTCGCGTCGCTTGGATTGCGTCGCGGCGATGCGAGCAGGTCGCCCGCGACGTGCTCGGTCACAAAATCGTTGTAGGGAACGTCGTCGTTGAACGCCCGCACGACGTAATCCCGGTAGGGCCATGCAGCAGGAATATCGAAATCGAATTCGTGACCGTAAGTCTCGGCAAATCGCACCAGGTCGAGCCAGTGCCGGCCCCACCGCACGCCATAATGCGGCGAGGCAAGCAGCCGCTCGACGACCCGCTCGTAGGCGTTGGCGGACCGGTCGGCAAGAAAATCGTCGATCTCGCGAGGCGTCGGCGGAAGGCCTGTCAAATCGAAGGTGATCCGCCGCAAAAGTGTTCGTCGTTCGGCTGCCGGCGCCGGGGTTAAGCCGGCTTCGCTCAGTCGGTGCGCGAGAAAAGAATCGATCGGGTTGCCGCTCCACGTTCTGTTCGTTTCGTGCGGCGGAGTGCCGGGCCGCAGCGGCTGAAAGGACCAATGCTTTGCGCGTTCGGCAAAGTCAAATCGCGATTGCGGGCGAGCAGACGCAGAGCCGGCACGACATTCCTTTCCATGAGCTCATAGCCGCCGGCAATGCCAAGGGACCGCAGGTTCTCGCGGATGACAGCAGCGCTCGGGCGCGCCGATTCAACGAAATACACCTGGCTTGCACCCCGGCTGAGCGCTTCCAGGCCGACCGCGCCGGTTCCCGCGTACGCGTCGAGGAAC
>CAYWOV010000346.1:0-4759 GCA_964459965.1 uncultured Planctomycetaceae bacterium
GGTTCGCACGCGGACACCGTGGGCGATTCCGTCTCGGTTCGGACCGTCGAATTGCGCCCAATCGCCGGGTTTAACGGGAAAATCGGCAACTTGTTTGGTCCCCGCGGCTTTAGAAGTTGATTGAACTTCGGCTGCCGAAGTCGCAGTCGTCTGAGCCTTCCAATAATCGGCCGCCTTCTGTTCCGCCGAGTCTTGCCAGCGCCAGGCGAAGCGGGGAACCATATCGCCACTGAATTCTTTCAGGCGATAGCACGAGATGAATCCGACGACCGCGGCCACACCGATCCCAAACAGGCCCAGTCGCAATTTCCAACCAATTCCCGAGAGGAACAGCCACCACAGCAGAAAGAGAAATACGGTGGTCGGAACAATTTGCCACGTCCGCATGACGCGCAACGTGGAGTCGTCGGCATGGTGAATCCAGGCATACGACTCCAGGATCGCGCCGCCCCCTACGAGAACCGCGAGACTGCCATACCGTCCCCAGGACGGGATCCCTCTGCGGCGACGCGGCGAAGGCGATCCCGACGCGGCGGTCGCTGGAGGCGGTGTTGTCGTTTGAACGGACTGGGCTGGTCCCTTCAGCATCGGCGTTCGCTCCACAGTAGTTTGCCCTCGGGTTTACGCAAGAAACCGTGCGCGTTCGGTCGCAGTTGGCAACCGGCAGGTCTCTTTTTTGCCGAATATCGCATATCGGTTGCTGGCAATCCAGGTGTAGCCCAGGTCGCGCAGCGGACGGGGAACAAGCCAGAGCGCGGCTGCCGCGACTCGCCAAAGGCCGCCCAGACGGCGAAGCACGCTCAGAACGGCGGCCGACTTGCGGTGCGTGCCCGTGCTATCGATCACAACGACGGTCTTGAGATCGTGAACGTCGGCCTCATCCAGCCGCTCGGCGGCCGTCTCACCTTGCAGCGTTGCGAAATGAAACAGGCCGTTCGGGTCACGCCGGATGACGAAGGTCACAAAGCGGTCGCAAAGCCCGCACACGCCGTCAAAAAAGATGACCGGGTGCACCGTATCCATTGCCCGACTTTCCAGTGTCGCTCGGGCAACTTTATCCGCCAGTTTGGACTGAGGGATCGAGGATTCGACGTCAGCCATGGTTGACTCCCTGTTTCAATTGCGTCGGCCAACGGGCGGACAGCCACGACCGCTGCATTCAT
The DNA here is from genome assembly GCA_964459965.1 of uncultured Planctomycetaceae bacterium. Lineage (GTDB taxonomy): Bacteria > Planctomycetota > Planctomycetia > Planctomycetales > Planctomycetaceae > DASPSM01. The sequence goes on from CAYWOV010000346.1 coordinate 1,164, forward strand.
CATAACCGGCCGCGGGTGCTGCGATTAACGGTTGCCGTGTTTTCGGTCGCTATTTCTGATATTGGCCGGCTGCCTTTGTCCTCAATCGGAGAAGTTTTGCAGCCTGACAAACTGCCTGATAGGCTAGAGGATGGGTAAAATGGAAAAACTGTGCAGCAAGAATTGACCGCATCGTTAGTCCAGCCCTTGGCCACCGAAATGGGGCAAGTTTTGACCGACAAGACAAGCGACCGACCTTGGTACTACGCCGTGATGGCGTCGGCCGGGATTCACGTCGCCCTGATCTTGGCGGCTGGCTGGATCCTGATTGACGCGCGGGCCTCGGTGCGAACGGCCGATGTCGAAGCCGTTTGGGCGGACGCTGAATCTGCCGAAACCCTTGTCCCCGCGTCCACGAGCGTGCTAGAGATAACCGCAGGTCCCGGGGGAGGCGACAAGAATCAGCTCGACCGCTCGCCGCGAGGCGGTGACGGTGTTGCTCCGCTCGCTCAAACGGTCGCTCGACCGTCGCAGATTGCGGTTCACTTGCCGGCAGCGGCCTCCCACTTGTCCAACAATTGGTTGACCGACTCTCGATCCGCGAAGGGCATGACTGATCTCGTCGGCCCGATCGTCTATGGAACCGACGGCCGACTGGAAGGCTCAGGTGGCGGGGGCTCTGGTGGCGGGATCGGCGGGCCCGGCAGCGGCGGCGGTGGGATGAAGGCGAGCTTTTTTGGCGTTCACACAGATGCCCGCCGGGTCGTCTACGTCGTTGACGCGTCGACCAGCATGAACCGTCCCTACGACGGCGAGGCGAAAACCCGTTTCGGGCAAATGAAGCTCGAGCTGGCAAAGTCGATCCTCAGCCTCAAGGCGGAGCAGCAGTTCTTTGTAGTCTTCTTCAATGAACACGCCATCCCCATGCCCTCGGACGGAATGGCCATCGCAGTGCCCGAGAACCAACGAAGCTGCCTGCAGTGGATCGCCAGCGTCCCGGCCAGCGGACTGACCGACCCGCGGCCCTCGATCACGCTGGCCCTCAGCCTCAACCCGGATGTCGTTTACTTGCTGACGGACGGAGCCTTTCCGCGTGATGTGACGAGCGATTTGAGCCAACTGCGGCAGCGAGCGGTTCAAATCAACACGATCGCCTTCGGCGACATGAAAGCGGAGAAGTCGCTGAAACCGCTGGCCCTCAAGAACCGCGGGCGGTTCGCTTTTGTGCCCTAGCCGCAAAGTTTGGGGGAACGAGGACAAACCCGTAGATTCCCCCCTTCATCTGTCGGGCCTGATCACCTAGAGTCTGCCCCGGCGACCCCGCCCTGACGTCCTGACCCGTTTCCCCATTCACACTGCGTGATATATTCGAATTTGTTCCGCCTGCCAGATATGAACGCACAAACGATCGAAGGTGTCCGGGCGCCGGGCCGAAGCGCTTGGGATGATTCGAGCCAATCCAACATGCACCCCATTTCGCGACCCACTTTAGCGCCAAAGCGGGACGGACTTGCGTCGCGCAGCTTCAGCGGGCTGCTGCTAACGCAATTCCTGGGTGTGTTCAACGACAACATGTTCCGCTGGTTTGCCGTTCCGCTCGGCAAGGAAGTCATCGATGCGCCAACGGCCCTCTCGCTGGGGGCCATCTGTTTCTTTCTCCCCTACCCGCTTTTGGCAACGCCCGCGGGATACCTTGCCGACCGTTTCAGCAAGCGGTCCGTCATCGTCGGCTGCAAAGCGGCCGAAGTGCTGCTCATGCTGCTGGGCGTTGCGGCCGTGTTAACGGGCAGCGTGACCTTCTTGTTCATTGTGGTCGGTCTGATGGGCGCGCAGAGTGCGCTTTTTTCACCCTCCCGCTACGGGGCCATTGCCGAAATCGTTCATCCCGAACGGCTGGCCAAGGGCAACGGCTGGATGGGGATGACGATGATCGTCTCGTCGGCGCTCGGTTGCGTCGCCGGGAACGGGCTATTCGCGTTGTTTTCGCACCTGAGATCCATGAGCGCCGAGGGAGGATGGATCCTCTCCGTCTTTCCGGGGCTGATCCCCGTCCTGCCGGCGGCAATCGCGTTTGTCTCCGTCGCCGTGCTGGGGTTGCTCAGCAGCCTGATGATCGGCCAATTGCAGCCGGCCGACCCCTCCCGGCGCTATCCCAAGAACGCCATCGCCGACACGATCCACAGCCTGAAGCTAATCACGGGCAGCCGGGCCCTGTTTCGCACCGCGTTTGGAATCGCCTTTTTCTGGTTCCTGGCTTCGCTGGCGAATATCAATATCGATTCCTTCGGCACAATCGATCTCCGCCTCACGCAAGGCAACGTCGGCCCGTTGTTGGCCATGCTGGTCGTCGGTGTGGGGTTGGGGAGTTTGCTGGCCGGTTTGTGGTCGGGCTCCGGCGTGGAATTGGGAATCGTGCCGCTGGGAGCCGCCGGCATCTGCCTGAGTGCGTTTCTCTTGTATATGACGGGAGGTTCGGTCGTTCCGGGCGTGGCCGCCGCCAGCCAGCATGCCTTCGGTTGGTCGTGCGTCTGGCTGTTTCTGCTGGGGATTTCGGCCGGCCTGTTCGATATTCCCTTGGAGGCGTATCTCCAGCTGAGAAGCGATGCGCGCGTCCGCGGATCAATCCTCGCCGCCAACAACTTCATTTCGTACACCTGCATGTTGGTCGCGGCCGGTTTGTTCTGGCTGATGCAGACGCAATTGCACTGGAGCGCCAGCACGATCTTTCTGGCGGCTGGTTTGGGAACCGTACCGGTTGCGATCTACGTCGTTTGCCTCATCCCGCAGGCGACCGTTCGATGCATCGTCTGGATCATCAGCAAACTGCTCTACCGAGTTCGCGTGCGAGGGCTCGAGCACCTGCCGCAGACCGGGGGCGCTCTGCTCGTTGCCAACCACGTTTCGTGGCTCGACGGCGTGCTGCTGTTGTTGGTTTCGACCCGGCCGATCCGCATGCTGGCCTGGTCCGACTACGTCAGCGGTTGGTGGATCAACTGGCTTTCGAAGATGTGGGCCGTGATCCCCATCCGCAATACCGACGGTCCCAAGGCGCTCGTGCACTCGTTGAGAGTCGCCAAAGAGGCGCTCGTCGAAGGCGATTTGGTCTGCATCTTTGCCGAGGGCGGCATCACGCGGAACGGTCAGCTGCAACCGTTCCAGCGGGGTTTGTTGCGAATCGTCGACGGCACCGGTTGCCCGGTGATCCCCGTGTATCTCGACGAACTGTGGGGCAGCATCTTCAGTTTCAGCGGCGGGCGATTTTTCTGGAAGTGGCCGCGACGTTGGCCTTATCCCATCTCGATCAGCTTCGGCGAACCGCTGGCTGATCCCGACAACGTCGATCAGGTCCGGCAGGCTGTCCAATGTTTGGGAGTTGAATCCGTGGAGGCGCGCAAAGACCGTATCCTGATCCCACAGCGACAAGCTGTGCGACAGCTCAAGAAAACCCGTTTCAAGCTCAAAATCTCCGATTCCAGCGGCCGCGACATGACCGGCGGCAAAACTCTCGCCGGCAGTCTGATCCTGCGGCACCTGCTGCAGCGGGACGTCGTCGCGGCGGACGAAAAGATGATCGGCATCCTGCTGCCCCCGTCGGCCGGCGGCGTGCTCGCCAACCT
>CAYWOV010000347.1:0-4755 GCA_964459965.1 uncultured Planctomycetaceae bacterium
GGAATTCGTCGATCCGGAACAGCGCCGGGTGTTGTGCGGAACCGCTCGCCGGGCCCAATCGGAGGCGCAGATGGTCTGCGACACGATCGACGCCGGGAACGATCCCAGCGCGGTCGTCGGTGAATTCAAGGAGTTCCAGGCTCTGTGGTACCCGTTGGCGCGGCAGATTCGACAGGTCGATACCAATCGGGCACTCGAGCGGACGGTGATGCGAATCAACCGCACGAATCGGGAAATCAACCAATTGCTGCGAGCGCCACAGCAAACCGACACGTCAAATCTCACCTATATCGTCGAGGGGTTGAAGCACGATATCGACGAGTACTTTACGCGCGCCCCGCTCAAGCTGGTCATGGAACTGCCGGATGCGCGCTCCGCACTTCCGACTGCCGGAGCGTTCTACGGAACCTGCGAGCAGTTTCTGCAGGATGCGGCCGTCGAGAATGTCTCGCCGTCCGACCTGGCGGACTCCTTCCACAATGTCGCCGAGGCATGGAGGGCGTTTGAGCACACGTTTCGCGCCATGAACAGCGAGCCGGCCCGGCGGGTGCTGAATCGCATCGAAGAGGGCATTAACTCGGTCGCCGAGGCCTTGCAGATCAACGATCAGCAATTCGATCGCCGCAGGATCAGCGAGACGGCGTATTCCCTGACGGCAGCGGCCGACAACATTAACCGCGACACGCAGATTTGGATCGATCGCGATCAGAACGCGCCCGACGCGGCGGCGGATGAGACGGCGAAGTTCCTGGCGCATTGCCAGCGATTCAGTGATGCCGTCAACTCCAACACGACAGTCGATCAGCTTCGCCAAGGCATCGTTGAAGTCTACGACCACTACAAACGGGTCTACCAGTACATCTCGCAGTGCCAAGGCCGTGAACGGCCCAGCTTGGGCGAGAACGCCAATCGCGCGAAGAACGCCTTGGTCGATTTGCGGACGGTCCTGGAGATCTGAATCGTACGACGATTCCTTCCTGAACCGCAAAGCCCACCGACGGTCGTCGGTGGGCTTTGCTTTGCATCCGCGCGTTGCCAGCGAGCACAGTTCGATTCGCCGCCATCGCGCCCGCTGCGAAAGGCCTCAGACAACGCACCGCCAGTGAAATCGCACAGGTTCGGCCGAGTCGATGCACAATAGCCGGTCATTGAGTCGACGGGGGCGTGGGTCACGGACTCTGAAAGCGATTCGGTCGACTGTCGGTCCGGTTCAGAGTCGGCGGATCGAACTCGGTCATTTGATCGCGCCACTCGGCGCGGGCGATGCCGGTGTCTCCGGGCCGCTCGGGAATTTCTTGGGGACCGCCGGTTGCTCCGATTCGTCGGCATGAGCCTGGACGACGGTGCCCGAGCTCGGGTCGGTCGCGTCGGCATTCATAATCGTCGCGTCGGCCGTCCGAGGCGGATCGGTGGCGATTGGGTGCGCGCTCATGGGGTCCGCCGCGAAGGCCCGGGGGCTTCCGCGTCTCACCAGGTTTGCCTTCAAGGTATGCTTGAGTTCGGCGGTCTCTGTTTGCCCTCCGCCTTGCATCCAGACATGGTCGATCAGCAACGTATCCCGTTCGCGAACTAATTCGATCTTGGCCCCATAACGCTCATCACCCAAAGTGACCGTTTGGCCCGTCGACGTGTCGGTAATAGTTGAAATCGGCATGTCGAGTCGAGGCAGTACTCCCAGAGCGGATTCGGGAACCTGGTTGATCTGGCTCCAAACCACTCGATTAAAATCATTCGAGGTGACTCCACGAAGAACGTCGAGCTGTCGCTCGTTCGTTTGTGGTGCGCCCTCGGCGTTGCGCAGCGCGATCGCGAACAGGCGGATCGGTAACATGGCCTGCATCGTCTCTTTCATTGAGCTTGGACGATCCATGACAGGCATCAGGATGTCGTCGACCGTGACGTCGCCCGAATAGTCCCGCATGACAAAGGTCAGTTCGCGCGTTCCCTGGTGGACGTAGATGTGCGTCACGGCGCCGTGATAGTCGGCCCCGCTAATGACAGGCTGCGCTAGTTCCACTTCGGGCGGAAGGAGTTCCGCCACGGTCACAGGTCCAAGCCGGTTCCAGACTTTGTAGTTGAGGTCCTTGGTCGAATTCTCGCGGACGAGCAGCAAGTTCCCCTTGATGAGTGCGTTCATAAAGAGCTGTAACTTGGCCTGGGCAGTGAAGACGGCTGAAAGCCGCCGCTCCTCTTTCGAGTCGTAGAAAGTGACATCGTCGACCGTAAATGGCGCGGTATTGGTATCATCCATGGTGGCGTTCGGAGACACGAGCGAGATTTTGATAGTCGTCTTGCCCTGCTGGATCACATATTCACCGCCGCAAACTTCAGTATTGTCGCTCTTGGTGATGTGAGTCTTGACGACGTCCTTGTCCCCCAGGACTTCGGGCGCCGGGAGTGGCACTGTCTTTAAGTCAGCCACTTTCAAACACTTGTCGTACAGCCGTGCTGCCGTGACACTTTGCAGCACTTTCTTGTCGTCGTCCTTGTAGCCTTTGAGAAACTTGACGACGGTGTGAATGGCCGTCGCTGTCCGCCGGGCCGACGTCATTTGGTCCTTGTCTTTGCGGGATTCAATGGCGACGTCCGAGACCCTCCAGCCTTTTTTCAGGTGCATCATGGTCAGCACAAGGACGCCCTTGGCACGCTGCAACTTGACGATCGCGTCATTGCCGTCGATCGTTGCTTCGGGGCGGAATTCGTGCGGCCGAAGCTTGTCACCGGCAACCTTTTTCGTGATTCGGTCCATTTGGCTGGTCGGCAGATCCTTGAGCAGCTTGGCAAAAGTCGGCGTGACGACCGACTGAACTTCGTCCGGCTTGCCTTTATGCCAGGCGATCAAAAAATCCTGTACGGCGAGCAACAAATCCATTTGCTCGGTGACGGTCTTTGTTGCGGTGACGTCTTTGCTCTTCTGCTTGAGGATGATGTCGTCGACAACCCATTTCGAAGACTTTGGATCGCGAACCAGGTTGTACTGCATCTTCCGATGACTCTTCTCCGTCGTCACGACGACTTTCTTTTTGTCGTTGGCGACGTCTTCCACCTTGACGATTGTGATCTTTTCGTCGGCATGCAGCGGTAGATTCTTAAGCGCCTCGAGCGAATCTTTGTCGCGGCGCAGCGCCTTATCGTCGAAGGTTTGCGACGCGCTTGCCTTCAGTTTGTTGAGGTCGTCAGTTTGGAGCGCCGTCGTGAAGTGGTCAATCGCCTGCATCTCGACGAAATGGGCGCAGCCGACAACGGTGCAGACAAACACCGCGCCAGCAAAGACTCTGGGCGTGAAGCGAACCATGACATTGGTCCTGGCCGATTGAGTCGGACAACCGTGGAAGGGAGGAAAATCTGCGTGGGAAGAGAGGGGAGCAAAGGCGAGAGGCGGGTCTTTTCCCAAATCCGTCCGAGTGCGTCAAGACCGCTCGGATCGGAACTGACCTTGGAGGCCGTTGAGGGCTGATTATAATCCGCGGCCTCTCCAGTTGTTCTCCTCTTGCATCCGTTTGCCGCCCGGCGAATGGTCCCACCGACATCGAGTCGACTAAGCCGATTATCTATGACGGCCAATGCCTGTTCGAAACACGCGCCAGTGGCTCTGCGCCGACTTGCGCTGGCGGTGCTGCTCGCAGCGTCAGCCGCGATGGGCTTGGCGTCCGCGCCTCCTGATAAAGCCGAGCGTCCGATGCGGCTTCGGCTTGAGTGGACGGGGGACAAGTCCGAAGTGTGGACCGGCGTCCTGGAGACGTCGGAGGGGGCCTTCGGACATCCCGCATCGCTCAGCATCGGAGCCGACCAGGCAGGTACGCTTTGGGCGGATGGGAAAAGCGTCTGGCTCGGACGCCGCAGTCCGCGCCTCGACGACGGACTTGACGTGACCATTATCGCGCCGCGTTCGGCCCACATCTCTTTCACCCTACAAAGCGCTCTTGCGGGTGGTTGGCGACAACAATTCGAGTGGACTCTCTCCGATATCGGCGCAAAACCACGGGTGTCACCTTTCGGCGACCGGGTCGGCTATTTGGCCATCCGGCGCGCGCCAGGCGACGCTTTGCGTGTTGCCGTTGATCGCCCGCACCTCATCTATGGCCCTGGCGAGATCTTCAAAGCCCACTTGCTGGCCGACCGGCAGTCCACCCTACTGCCGGCCGGAGCGGCGACGCTCAATTGGGAGATCTTGGCGTCGCGGACCGGAAAGACGATTCGAAACGGTTCTTCACCGGTACTGAAATGCGACGGCCCGCCGCAACAGTGGCGGATCCCGGTCGAAATCTCACTTCCAAAGGACGAAGGAAGCTTCGACATTCGCTTCCGCTTGGGCGAAAACGGCTCGAACGTGGAGGAGTCGGTCGTTCAGGTCTTGGTACTTGGTGACCGATTACCCTCCGCTGCGAATCAACAGAATGGCGAAATCCTGGTCGACCATTTTCGTCGGGGCGAGACGGAAACGCGGCGAGTCATTGATCGCAGTGCCAAGTCACGAACCGCTAACTCGAACCTGCCCGAGCGCGCCCTTTTCGGCGTCGAAGGAGGGCGGCCCGAAGATACACACACCATAAATACTGCCGTCAACTGGATCGCTTATCGGCTCGAATTGAGGCATCCACAGCGGCCGCACCGTCTCGTCGTGGACTTGGCGCCACAGGATTGTCAATTCGTCGGACTCGGCGTATTGGAAGCGAACCGAGCCAATTGCTCGGCGCCATTCGTGCTCGATTCAAGCACTACCGTCGAGCCATCTTTGGACCTGAGCACAGAACA
>CAYWOV010000348.1:0-4753 GCA_964459965.1 uncultured Planctomycetaceae bacterium
GTGCAGGTAATGGGCCCACGTTTCGGCCCAGTCCTCCCAAGGGTGACTGCTCGATTAGGCCGAGATGAAATGGGTCTTCCAATTGGCCGCGGGCCCTGACTGGTAGTACGCCTGCAGCGCGGCGCCGTAATCCTTGCGCTCGTCGCCGAACAACTCGCGAAAGCGAGTCAAATGCGCACTGTCGCGAATGAGGTGGTCCCAATAATAGTGGCCAATCTCGTGGCGAAAATGGCCCAGCAGCGTTCGATAGGGTTCATGCATGGAGACGCGGCGTTTTTCCCGTTCGGCGTCGTCAGCCTCTGCGATGTTGACCGTGATGACGCCGTCGGCGTGGCCCGTCATGACTTTCGCTGCATTGGGGCCGCCCGGCTCAGGCTCCGCGAGAAACTCGAAAGCCAAGCCTCCCCGTGGATCTTCGTTCTTGGGAGCAACCGGCAGCCCCAAAGCCATCAGGCTGTAGATGAGCCGGCGTTTGGCGACTTCCAACGCATACCAGGCCTCGCGATGCCCAGGAAGTTCCAACGCTGGAATCACGATTGGCGTCGTCGTTCGGCACTGCCCAGTTGCAGACGTTCTGCTGGCTATAGTTCCGGCACAGGCGGTAGTGCTGGCCAGCCGCCTCGGGCGCCTCGGCTATCCATAATACATCGTCTACCTTTTCCAGCGATCCGACCTCGGACACATCGGGAAGAAAGGCCAGCGTGTGCTTGCAGCTAAGGCATTGCACATTTTCGAAGAACACGAGTTGTTGGCAGTAATCGCAATGAAAGATTCGCATAGAGCATCATTGATTGCATTTCGGGTCGCGGCGTCAAGCGGCCTTTTTAGATGGTTAATCGGAATGTGCGTTAAAGCTCGCCTCGATTCTCCGAACCTCTACCCGGCACATCATTTGCCCCCAGGCGCCCGCCGTGCGATAGACTATAAATGCAGACTGCTGACTTTGAGGGCTGCGTAAGCGCTGGGCACCCGTCGCCCACGCCGCAAGCGGTCAAGAACCGAACCGTCACGGCTTAGATTAGAGACGTATGGGAATCCGCGTCGCCCTGCATCATCGCACCCGCTATCAGTACGACCGCGAGGTGAGCCTCTCGCCACAGGTCGTCCGTCTGCGCCCGGCCCCTCATTGCCGCACGCCAATCGCGAGTTACTCTCTGCGGATCACGCCATCGCAGCATTTCCTGAATTGGCAGCAAGACCCTCAGGGGAACTTCCTCGCGCGGGTGGTCTTCCCCGGCAAAGCCCGCGAGCTGTCGCTAGAGGTCGACTTGGTGGCCGAGATGACGGTCGTCAATCCGTTCGACTTCTTTCTGGAACCAGAAGTTATCGAATTCCCGTTCCGCTATTCCGACTGGTTGGCCGCTGAACTGCAGCCATTTTGCGTCACAGAGTCGCTTGGTCCGAAGCTGACTGACTTCCTGAGCGCGATCCCGCGCGACGCAAAGCGCACGGTCGACTACCTTGTCGACGTGAACCGCTACGTGCACTACGAAGTTCGCTATCTCACGCGAGACGAGCCGGGCGTCCAGACTTGCGAGGAAACGCTCGCCCGCCACAGCGGCTCCTGCCGGGATTCCGCCTGGCTGCTCGTTCAAGTCTTGCGAAACCTGGGACTGGCCGCCCGTTTTGTTTCCGGTTATTTGATACAGCTTCGCCCCGACGTCAAACCCATTGAAGGCCCGGGCGGCGCGGAGCACGACTTCACCGACCTGCACGCTTGGGCGGAGGTCTTCCTTCCTGGAGCAGGATGGGTGGGACTCGACCCGACATCGGGGTTGCTCACGGGCGAAGGACACCTGCCTTTGGCCGCCAGCCCCGATTACGCGTCGGCGGCCCCCGTGACGGGAGCGGTTGATCCGTGCGAGACAAAATTCGACTTCGAGATGCATGTCACGCGCATCCACGAAGACCCTCGCGTCACCAAACCGTACCGCGAGGAACAGTGGCAACGGATTGAACAGGTCGGACAACAAGTCGACGAGGATTTGGCCGCCGGCGATGTGCGGCTCACGATGGGAGGTGAACCGACATTCGTCTCGATCAACGATATGGAGGGGGCCGAATGGAGTACGGGCGCTTTGGGCGAAAAGAAGCGGCGGATCGCCGGCGATCTGCTACGCCGCTTGGCGCGGCGGTTTGCGTCCAGTCCCTTGCTGCATTTTGGACAGGGAAAGTGGTACCCGGGTGAATCTCTTCCCCGCTGGGCCTTGGGATGCTACTGGCGGACGGACGGCGATCCGATTTGGACCGATCCGGCGCTCATTGCCGAGGACGACCGCGACTACGGGTTCACCGAGCGCGAGGCGCACTCGTTCATCACGCGACTTGCCGGGCGACTTGGCGTGGACGCGACCCTTTCGGTCGCTGGTTATGAAGACGCCTGGCATTATTTGTGGAAAGAGCGGCGCCTTCCAGCCAACGTCGATCCACTCAAGTCGAATCTGGCCGACGCTGAAGAGCGAATCCGGCTGGCTCGAGTATTCGAGCAGGGACTCGGAAAAGTCGTAGGTTTTGCCTTGCCGCTGCGCCCGCGTTCCGATGGGGCCGAGATCCGGTGGGAAAGCGGTCCTTGGACGTTTCGAGCCGAGCACATGTTTCTGATTCCTGGCGACTCGCCAATGGGCTTGCGGCTGCCGCTCGATTCACTTCTCTGGTCGGCCGACAAAAGCGAGTCTCAAATTTACGAGCGCGACCCCTTTGCGGACAGGCCGCCGCTCCCGGCCCACGATCCGTCAAGCGTCGATCGAGAACAGTCGCGTTTGCCGCGCCAATTCCGTGGCAACGGCTCGGCCGCGACGAGTCAAAGAGCCGTCGCTCGCACAACGACAAACCGCGACCGCCTGCCGATCCATCAATTGGCGGGCGTGGCCCGTGACACCTCCTTGCCGGCGGACCCGTTAGCACTGGACAACGGCAATCAACAAGAACCAGTGGACGAATGGGGCTATCCGCGGGAGAGTTTCAGCACCGAGGAACGGTCGCCGCGTCAGTCCCGCCAATTCCCGACGGGTGTCGTGCGGACCGCTCTCTGCATCGAGCCGCGGCAAGGCGCGCTCTACATCTTTATGCCGCCCGTCGCAAATGTGGAAGAGTACCTCAATTTAATTTCGACCGTCGAACAGACGGCTGCGGAGCTGTCGCTGCCAATAAAGATTGAGGGCTACACACCTCCCTACGATCCGCGATTGCAACATTTCAAGGTGACGCCGGATCCCGGTGTCATCGAAGTGAACTTGCAACCGTCGGCTAATTGGGACGAACTCGTCGAAAACACGAACGTCCTCTACGAAGAGGCGCGGCTGGCCGGGCTCGGAACCGAAAAATTCATGCTCGACGGCCGGCACACGGGGACCGGCGGCGGCAACCACATCGTGCTGGGAGGAGCGAAACCGGCAGACAGCGCGTTTCTCCGCCGGCCCGACTTGCTGAAGAGCTTGATTACTTTCTGGAACAACCGCCCCTCGCTGTCGTATCTCTTCTCGGGCCTTTTCATCGGTCCGACAAGTCAGGCTCCGCGGTCCGACGAAGCGCGTCACGAGAGCGTGTACGAGCTCGAAACCGCACTGGCTTTGTTGCCACCTTCCGGAAACGAAGCTGGAGGGACGGCTCCCTGGGTTGTGGACCGCGTGTTGCGAAACCTGTTAGTCGACGTGACTGGCAATACACATCGCGCGGAATTTTGCATCGACAAACTCTACTCTCCCGATTCGGCGTCCGGTCGGTTAGGGCTGGTCGAATTCCGGGCCTTCGAGATGCCGCCGCACGCACGCATGAGCCTGACCCAACAGCTTCTCGTGCGGGCCTTAATCGCGCGGTTTTGGAAGGATCCGTACTCACAGCCCCTCGTGCGTTGGGGAACGGTGCTGCATGACCGTTTCTTGTTGCCGCATTTCATCGCGCAAGATTTCTCGGAAGTGCTGCAAGAGCTGGCGGATGCCGGTTATCCCTTCGAACAGGATTGGTTCGCGTCGCATTTTGAATTTCGATTTCCGCTTTGTGGAGAAACGACGCAGCGCGGGGTGCAAATCGAGCTTCGCCAAGCGATTGAGCCATGGCACGTGCTGGGAGAGGAACCGGGCGGCGGGGATGCGGTGCGATATGTCGACTCGTCGCTCGAACGGCTGCAAGTCAAGGTTCGCGGACTGACTGACCCGCGGTACGTCGTGGCTTGCAATGGGCGCCGCGTCCCTCTGCATCCAACGGGAACCAGGGGCGAATTCGTGGCCGGCGTGCGGTTCCGGGCCTGGCAACCCCCGTCGTGCCTCCATCCGACGATCGGCGTGCACACGCCGCTGGTCTTCGACCTCATGGACACCTGGAATGGTCGATCGATCGGAGGCTGCACGTGGCACGTCGCACATCCCGGCGGACGAAATTTCGATCGGTTTCCCGTCAATGCGTACGAGGCGGAGAGCCGTCGGGCGTCCCGTTTCTTCGCGATGGGCCACACCCCCGGAGCCCAGAAAATCCCTCCGCTTGAGCACAATGCAGATTACCCGATGACGCTCGATCTTCGCCGGCCGGTCGAACGAGCCACGCTCAACGAGTGAAAGGCGAATCAATTCGTACCTTGATTGACCTCGGTGCCGCAAACTAAGCTCCTCCTAACGAGCCGCCGGGTTGATCCCGGAAATCAGGGATCTCAGTCGAGTCTCGGACTGGCGGAATCAACCTGGCAGCTCGTTGCGTGGTTTTGTCATTCGTGGACCTCAGCGTTTCCTGATGAGTTCAACGACACCAGAAACTAATGCGG
>CAYWOV010000349.1:0-4752 GCA_964459965.1 uncultured Planctomycetaceae bacterium
CACCGCAGTTTTGATGACGGAAGAGATCGAAACCTGCTTGCCCTTCTGGGTGGAGCGGCTCGGATTCGCCATCACGATTTCCGTTCCAGAGGGTGACACGCTCGGGTTCGTCGCCCTCGCTCGGGACGGCGTCGAACTCATGTATCAGACGCACGCCAGCATGGCCAAAGACATCGGTGTCGTGGGATCGATGCGTTCGCCCGTGATGCTCTTTTGCCGCATGGCCGATCTCGACGCGGTTATCGAGCGCCTCGACGGCGTCGCGATCGCCGTTCCCAGACGCCGCACGCCTTACGGCGCCGACGAGATTTACGTCCGCACCGTCGGCGGACACATTATCGGCTTCGCGGCGTTTCCAGCCGCGAATGAGAAGTGAAGGGGCTGCAAACAGTTATTGCGGGCAATATGTTTTACCGACCGCGCCGATACGTATCCAATTTCTGGTAGGGCGGCGAAAGCGCCAGCACGGCCAGCGCCGTCGTGTAAACGTTACCGTAAATTTCGTCGCCTCTTTGCGCTTCGGCGTCCCAGGATCCGTCGTCGTGCTGATGGTGCGAAAGCGTAAGCACCAATTTCGGATAGAACTCCTCGAAGTAATACCCGCCCAGGAGGGCCATCGCCTGGCTGCAGTAAAACGCACTGTAATGGTAGCGGTCCTCCGGATGCTTGGATCCGTTATACGGCTCGAATGAATTCTTGCGGATCCAATCGGCCGCCGGCGGAATCATGGGACTGCCCGCATCGCCCGCCAAGGCCAGACAGAGAATGCCCGCACCGACCGTCGCCCGGCTGCAATAGCGTTCATCACCGGACAAAGCATAGACAAACGCTTTCCGCTTCTTGTCGAACGTGCGGCGAACGAAGCGCATGGCATCTTCCATGGCATTTTTCGGAAGCACGAAGCCTGTTTTTCGCGCGGACGTATACAACATCACCATCCAAGCCGTCACCGACAGATCGGATTCGTTCGGCGTCACACGTGCCAGGTATCTCCATCCGCCGCGTGCTGCGAACTGCTGTTTCTGACGCGTTTGATTCTTGCGCGAGTACAGCAGCGCCTTTTGAATGCCGTCTTCAATTCGCTCGCGACGCCGGGCGTTGTCTTCGTTCTCTCGATACTTCGCGCCCATCTTGGTGTACGCGTCGCACAGCATGAGGGCCGAGATGGCGTGGTTGTAATTGCCCCGAAGCACGCGGCCGGGTGTCCGAGGAATCAGTGCGCCAGACGGCGCGTCCTGACAATTCAGGACATAGTCGATGCCGCGATTGATTTGATCACCGTAGGGTGGTTCCCCCGGCTTATGGCCTCGCGACAAGAATGCCATCACGCAGAGACTCGTGACGGCCGGCTCTGCGCCCGGTTGAGTCGGGAAAGATCCATCCTCATTCTGCTTTGAGGCGATAAAAGCGAGTGCCTTATCGACAAGGCGGTCCAACAGCTTCTGCTGCTCTGGGGCCAGTTTCAGTCGTTCCGCGGACGCGGGCTGTTTCTTTGTTGTGGGGGGCTGGTCGGCTCCCGAAGCGGTGCCAAACGGAAGGAGGAGCAGAACTGCAAAACGCAGAATCGGCCAAAGCTGGCATCGAGGATCGGGTATTGCGCGCGTCATCGGGGATCATGAAGAGTCGATCCTCGCTATCAACGCCTTAGCAAGCGGGAAAGAGGACGGTGTTTGCGAAGTACCGGATGTGGGACGAAGGCCCTGCAAAAAATTCCGCCCGGTCAGAGCAGTATATTCGCCCGCCCATTCAAACGCGCCGTCCAAGGTTCGTTGAATCAACACTCGCACCGCCGTATTCTTGGCGCTGACGATAATGCCAAGTCAAAAAGAGTCCCTCGCGACTACTGACTCCTAGTGAATAGGGCGGCTCTAGGTCGTCCGGCGTGGTCTTATGCGAACCCGCACCCATTTGTCGATTGGCCTGCGCGCTGCTGATTGCTGCCCGCTTCCCTTCATTGATTCCTGTTGCCATCGCGGGGAACAATAAATCCCCGGCGTCCTCGGAAGCGAGCGCAGGCGCATCGTGCTGGACCGTTCCAAAATTAATCGACGCCGTGCGCATGGCTGAAAAGCAGTTTGCCGATCTCGAAACGGCGGTGAAGAAAAAACGCACGCGACCGGGGCTTGCCATCCCGGTCAGGGTACGTCGCGGCAAAGTTACCACCGCCGGCGGACTTCAGGAAGAAGTCGCGACGCGCACGGTTCTGCAGGGAAAACTCTTCTACGCGAAGACGTCGATCGCGCGCAAGGGCAATAACGTGCCGACGCTCAAGGTGGAGCGAATCGTCGCCTTCGACGGCGAACGGACGCGCACGGTCGAATTCGGCAGTGCAATCAATGTCCATGATGGCAAGACACTGCTGGTCCGCTCATTGCCGCCGCACTCCTGGCCTCTGGCGATCGAAATGCCCTTGTCGGACTTCCTGTCGGGGTCCAATTCCGCCTCCGAAACACGCAAACCGCCAGTCGACTCTCTTTTGACCGACAATTCCCGAGCGCCGACAAACGCCCTCGAACCGCGGATCGTCGGCGAAGAAACGCTGAAAGGGCTCGCCTGCATTCGGCTCGAATTCGAACAGGAAGACTCGGAGAATGGCGACCGAGCGGTCGTCCATCTCTGGCTCGCGAAGGAGCGACACTTCATTCCTGTCAAAGAGCAGATTTTCAAGGAAGCGGAGACCGGGCAGCTTCCGACGGGCGAGTCACGTGTCGAAGACTGGTTGGAGGTCAAGAAAAATGTCTGGCTGCCAAAGCGGATCGTCCGCGTGAGTTATGAGGACCAGCCGGCCAAGAACCGCAAGGAAAGCCGCCGCGAAACACTCTTGCTGGAAAAGGCGACACTCGACGTCAAATACCCGGCCGAATTCTTTCGCGATCTCGATGGTCCGCCGGGCTTGCCCACTTTTACGATCAAGGAGGGCCGACTCACCGACAGCTTTCCCCTCGATGCGCCGGCCGACGACGAGTCCAAGCTACGAAAAATCGCCGACCGGCTGAATGACGAAGAAAGCCGCTACAACCGCCTGGCGGTCGACGCGACGGAGCTACGCACGACGAATCCGCTTTTCGGCGGCAACGACAAAACGCGGACGACCAAAATGCATTCTCTGCTCGTCGGTGATCGGGCCCTGACCGACGCGCATCACGAGACCTGGCACTTCAGCGGCTCATTCCGGCCCATGCTGTGGACCGAAGCCTTCGACGGCCAGACCTACCGCGCCTATGGCCGCCATCCTCCGCCGCAAAAAGGGGGTTATTCCTGGATCAGCTCGCAAAATTTCTTCACGAATGCCACCACTCTGGTTCCCGTAATGCTGCGTCCGCATTCGGCACTGATTCCGGGCGGATCGTCGTATCGACGTCTCGCGGAAATTCTGTGGCCGCCGGCGGGCTCCGTCCCGCATGCTATGGAGAAAAAAGTCGAATACCTGGGAGAGGCCCCGTGCGGTCTGCTGCCGTGTCATGTGTTGGCCATCCGTCCGGCTCGCGCACAAGGACAGGCTTTCAAGTCCCTCTTGTGGTTGGCCAAGGAGCGGAATCTGATCCCCGTCCGCTTTGAACAGTATCGAGCCGGAGAGACGCTCCCAATCCGCCTCGAGATCGTCGATAAATTTCACGAACCGGCACCCGGCGTTTGGTATCCTGCCCACAAAACGCGATATCTATTTCGGCAACACATCCCGCCAGCCGTGCGAGAAGGTTATTTATTTGTCGACCAGTGTTGGGACTACACCGTGCAAACGGTTTCGTTCGATCCGGCGGCGCCAGAGGGCACCTTCAGTCAGATTGTGGTCGACGAAGGCATCGACGTCCAATACTTCGACCGGAACGGAAAGCTGTTCAGCAAGGCCATGCAGACGTCGGACAGTGTTCCGGAAATGCCATCCGGAAAATGATCCAGAGAGAACGGGATCCCCTCGCAACGAGGAACATCGAACGGAAGCTAACCCGCCGAAAACGGCCGGGTGCGCCTTGGCCGCTCCCAGCGGTCACACCCGAGACGTGCGGCTGCCACGACGCGGAGAGTTACACGGAGTTGAATGACAACGCGTGAAATAACCACTCCGTCGTGATGGCACCGACGAGGGACCGTCGGGGCGCCGCCGATCCAGACAACCGGGCGGCGCGGATCTACGAATTTCGTGGGAGGCAAGCTCGCGATCAGCAGCACTACTCCGCGCGCCGGCGGCCCGCGACGTGTCTTTCGATGTTTTTGTGGGGAGCGTCCACCGATGCGATCGATTTAGCTCACGGCCGTCTAACCGAAGAAGCGGTTGCCTTGTTGCCGGCGCACTCGACGATGCTCCAACGGCGCTTCGTCTGCGGTCCTTAAAAAGATCAACAATAATCGTCGCCCACAGGCTTCCGGCGAACACCGCCGCCACCGCGACGAACGCAAACCAAGTCCATTCGATGGCCGCCATGTTGACCTCCCTGCCAAACGAATTCCCTGCCCCGACAAAAAACGGCGAGCGTATCAATTCGCCGACATTGCGGAATCTTTTCATCCAGTTGCCGCTCTAGATACTGCATCTATCGTGCCGGCCCGGGTATTGACCGGCCGTTTCGATCGATGGAGCCGAGGATTAGTACAAAATCTGCTTTGCCGGTTGCAACGCGGTCGCACAAATCCCCCTGCCTGCAGGGTGACCAAGGATCTTTGATTCTCGACCAAGAACTTCTGCCAAGGGCCTCGAGGAAAATTTCGTCGCGCGCGAAGGTTGAAGACATAACTGCATCTCTGTCGCAGAAA
>CAYWOV010000350.1:0-4742 GCA_964459965.1 uncultured Planctomycetaceae bacterium
AGCCTGATGAACCAAATGGTTCGTTTCAGTGCGAGATGCGCGTCACAATCGGCAGGATAAGCTGCGATGGATGCGACGCGTCGTGGTAGACGGTGTTGATCGCGATCTTAGTTTGACGATTATTGTTGAGTGTTTCGCCGGTGTTCGGATTGATGTCGAACCGCGGAAAATTGCTGCTCGAAACGTCCAGCCGAATTCGGTGCCCCCGTTTGAAGACATTCGATGTGGGATAGAGCTGAATTGTGATCCGATATGTCGATCCTGGCTTCATCAGCTTTTCGGTCTTCAACGAGTCTCGGAAGCGGGCTCGGAGAATTCCATCGCCAATGTTGAGATCGAACCCGCCCGGATAATCCCTGTTCGCGGGATAGACGTCGATCAACTTAGCCGTGAAATCGGTGTCGACTGCCGACGACGAAATCCACAGCTTGACCTGCATCGGTCCTGTGACCTCCAGGTCATCCGCGAGCGGCTCTGTCTGAAACACGAGGATGTCGTTTCTGGCGGAAAGAGGAATCGGCTCCGGATCGTTCCAAACGTGCGGCCCGCCGCGCTGATCCCATGCTCCTTGCAACAAAATTCCGCCGCCAGAGGATATGTTGCCGCCAATTGTCGCTACCGGCCGGGTCGGGTCGAATTGAAAACTGGTTGCGCCCCCATCAACTGGCGGCGCGTGCGGCGAAAGCCTTCCTTGAGGTTGCAGGTAAAAGCCCGTCGGTTTCGCGCGAGACAGCGGCCATTCGTGCTCCTCGCGCCAATACCCACCGTGGTTGAGTTTCCCATCGGATGTCCTGCGGCCGTCTCCGGTACCCATGACGAAAATTCGCACTGGTGTCGTGAACGGAGCGCGCTTGCCGACACTGTTATCGATCCCTTTGAGCCAGTGGTCGTACCATTCGAGATGCCAGGCGCGGACGTCGGGAATCGCTGCCGAGCGGCCGAAGGACACCTGCCCATGCTGGAAGCCGCCCTGCCCGTCGTGAATCCAAGGACCCATGATCAGATAGACGGGCCCTTTGATTTTCTGGCTCAGGACAGTGAAATTAGCGGCCGTGTTTCCAGCCCAAGAGTCGTACCACCCTCCGACCAGGTAGAGCGGAATGTCTTTGTAGAGTTCAGGGTGGTCGATGATGTTGTTCTGATTCCAGAAGTCATCGTTTGCGCCATGGGCAAGGGCTTCCACGAGCCAGTTTTCGTACTCCGGGACAAACTTGAGCGGTGTCGTGGCACGTCGCAGCGGAAGACTCAAAAGATATGAACGGCGATTCTGCATCATGTCCTTCAACATGGTTGCCGTCGCTGGGTCGCGCGATTGGCGGCTCCCCTGCGGCCCCGTGATCGAGTAGATCCAGTTCCAGAATCGCAGCTCGAACGCGCCACCATTTCGCATGCTGGCGTAGCCCATGTCTGACATCGCGTCGATGGGAATCGCCGTCGTCAGCGAGGGTGCTCGCTCGAGCGCGATGGCGTGTTGAGTCCCTCCGACATAAGAACTCCCCATCGTCCCGATTTTGCCGTTGGACCACGGTTGTTTGGCAACCCAATCGCACGTATCGACGCCGTCCGGACCGTCGTCCGTGAGCATGTGCCAAACGCCCTCTGACCGATATCGGCCGCGCGTGTCCTGGAACACGACGGCGTAGCCATGTTGGGCGAAATAGCGTCCATCGTTCTCGTCGTCCGCCTTGTTGTACGGCGTCCGCATCAGGATCGTTGGCCACTTGCCAGGAACGATTTTGTGATCGCGATTGGGCAAATAAATGTCGGTTGCCAGGCGAACTCCATCGCGCATCGGCACCATGACGTCAGGGCGCACTTCAACCGCGAACGATTCCGCCCGCACCAAAGCGACGGCTGACAAGAGGATCACGACCGCTGAACTGATTGCGAAAGAACGGTGCATGGTGTCCATGTCGGCTGGAAATCTTACATCGTCAATTAGAAAATGCCTGTGTCTGCCCCAACGGCGAGTCTCTCGCGGGATGGAGGTCTCGCCTTTCGCGATATATTCAACCCCCCCTTCGCTGCACGAACATGGTAGTCAGCCGATGTGGCGACAGACTGTCCGCCGTGGAATCAGCCGCAAGAGTTTTGGATGATCGCCGTGGGTGCCGAGACTACGCCGATTGAATCGGTCAGTCAAGCAGTTTGTGAATCGCGAAGCACTTCGCGATTATTGCCGCGAGATTCAACCCGGTGTCGCTCCCGAACGAGGCAGAGTTCGACGCGGCCGCCAACGATCAATCACCTCCAGGTGGACGGCGAAGAGGGCGTCGGAGTCACGTGACGTTGACGGAAAAAAAAGAAAGCGGGGGGACCAAACCGGTCCTCCCGCTTCGATAACTTAGGACTGATATTGAACGAGCGAGCAGCCCTCCGCCTGCGCGTTTGTCACTTCTGTCCGCGGGCATTCTTTGCCGACTTGTCGATCGCAATCGGGGCGGCCGACGCCAACGTGTTATCGCGTTTGACCATCGTCGTTTTTTTGCTCTCGGGCTTTACTTTGCCGTTCATTGGCTGAGCGCGTCCGACGTTTGTCATTGGCTTGTTTTGGCCTTGTCCCTTCATGTTGGCGAATTGGCTACGTTGCTGGGGGGTTAAGAGAGCGGAAAGCTCCTTCTCGCGGCTTGTCTTCGCAGCTTCGAGCTGTGCTTCCATCTTTCTGATCTCGTCTGCGTATTTGTCGACGATGACGACGGCCTTATCGCGCTGATCGTTCGACAAGTTAATCTGTTCCCAGCCAGCCGGGAGTTGGGTCGAATTTGCGCGTTTCATCGGCACGGCGTTGCTGACGATCGGCTTGGCCGCTTCAGGCTTATTCGCAGTGACTTTCTTGGACATCGGCAGTTGCTGCTTTTTCGCTTTGACCTCCGGCTTGCTCGTTGGCGTCGTCTTGTTGTTGATGACCGGCTTGCTGTCGATAACCGGCTTGGTGCTGACGGTCGTGGCTTTATTGACGACTGGGGTCGAAATGACGACGGGTTTGGTCTTCTCAACCACTTTCGTGTTTGACGCCAGTTTGACGGTCGCCACGGGCTTATTCATGGTGATCGATTTGGAGATGACGGCCGGTTTGACCTTTGCCTTCGATCCCGTCTTCTCAATCAGCGACGCCGGTTTCGCAATCACCGATTTCTTTTCATTCGTTACCAACTTTGCATTGGCGATTGGTTTAACGAACGTTGCCGGCTTGGCAACAGTGACCGGCTTCACGCTTGGCGTCGTTTTAACATTGGAAGCCGTTTTAACGATTGCCACGGGATTCGACTTGGGAACGGTTTGAACGATTGCCGCCGGCTTCACGTCGGTGACCGGCTTGGAGTTGACGACTGGTTTGGCGTTCACCGCCGTCTGCGTCATTTTGTTGACCGATTGGTCTTTTTTCTCCGAGGATTTCTTCACGTCCGACGCCGGATTGTTGGATTTTGCCGACAATTTGTCTCCCTTCGTTGCTTGTTTGCTGACATTCACGACCGGCTTGTTCGTGTCAGTGCCCGGTATTTTGATGTTCGTTACGATCTTGTCACCGCCGAAGACCGGCATTGCAGCGAGCAATGACATTCCGGCCGCGGTGGCAAGTCCCAGGATCCATTCGCGTTTCATGACCGATTCAACCTCCCGACTTCACCATTGAGCCCGGCTGAGCTGATCGAGCCGGGCAACACTCCCGGCGCACCCGATCCCCGATAAAGAAGTTCGCACCACAAGTTGTCATATGCATCGGCAGAAAACGTCGCGTTTTCCGCCGTTGAAATCGTGCAGCCAAAACCTCCGAACATTCCGATGGCCTTGCGCAACACTCAGCGTTGCGTCGACAGAGCGGCATCAAGCGCGGCGCGATTCAAGCATCTCGTCCGACCCGCGAATCGCGAAGCGGCCGAGCATATGGCGTGTCCCGCAATGTCTCCCGTTTTCCGAGGTCTGAATCGGGAGTGCTGGATCGATTGTTTGGGACGTTCGACCGTCCTGACTTCGGAGGGGCAAACACGACTGCTGCACATCACCACCAGAGGGGCGGGCCGTCCAAGTGTCGCAAGAAGGGCCCTTCAAATTCGAAAAAATGGCTATCGACAGTTTGTTGCGCGGCCATTGTCGCAGCGCCGAAGCGAATCGCCTGCCGTACCTGGTCGTTGGCGGCGACTCCCATTGATTGGAGATTGGCCAAGACCGACTTCACCTGAGGATCACTAGCGATCGTAGATTCGATCGCCGCGCGCTCCTTAGTTCCGTCTGCCGTCGCACGATCGGACCATACGACCTTCCATTCGCCCTGATCCATGAGCACGACAAAGACCGAATACACCGACGCCTCTCGGCCGCCCAGATTGAGGTCGACTCGAGTTGCGCGTAGTGCACGCGTCTTTTGCAGCTCGGCGTGACGGCAAGCGGATTTAAGCCAATCGTCCGACGACTCGGCGCTTGGACCGGTCGGACGCCCGTCATTGAGCAAATCCTTGACGAGTGTGTCGACCTGGCCCCCCAAGACTTTGGCGATGAGCTGTCCCGCGTCCTTGGCATTTGGAGTGCGGTCCGCCTGGACAAGCTGATTTCCAGTGCCTTGGAAATCGAGCGGTTTATCGAGCGCGTACGTTACCAATGCGAGCCGTGCCCCCCATTCCCGATCGTCTTGAATTCGAATCGGGAAACGATCGGACAAATCTGGAAGAGGCTGATCCGAATTGATTCCTTTTTGCCGCAGTTCGTCCGCTAAATCGTCATAATTTCGAATTTCGACATTCGCA
>CAYWOV010000351.1:0-4741 GCA_964459965.1 uncultured Planctomycetaceae bacterium
TGGATTGCAGCATATCTGGTGGATCGCGCTGTATTGGTTCTGCTTGCCACCTCGCACCCCACACCCTCCCTTGATCCAAAGGTCCGGGCGGCCGGCAAGCTCGCTCGTGAGGATCGTCGTCTGCGTGCCGTCCGTGATCTGGTCGACCGAGACTCCGTCGGTGTGCTGGAGGCAGGGACAGCAGCAAGCGGGGCCGGCCAAGACGCCCCGACAGCATGGCACATGGCACCCAGGGCAACCGCAACCGCCATAGGGATTATGGCCGGTCGCCGCCCTCCAGGCCGCGCCCGTGCCACCATGATAGATTTTGCTGAGGGCGTGGTAGTCGGACGCCCCCATGAGCCGTGTGGGCGAGAACCCCGCCATGCCGCTCCAGCATTGGGTGTGCTCGGTAAAGGGGTTGGCGTTCCTGGGGGTCGAGGGGCAGACAAAGGCCGGAATCACAGCCGCCGCAGGCGTAGCCGGAGCGCACGGGCATGAGCAAATGCAACCGGAATTTTTAAATGTGAATGTACAAGTGCCAAATGTTCCCGGCGAGTAGATGGACGAATTGTGGTCGATTCTGTTGTAAACCGTGGTCGCTTCCATGAACGGTAAGAGATACTCGCCCCAAGTGTGAAGGTTGAACGAGTTATAGGAAGAGACGAGGCCGCAGGCGCAACAGCAAGGTTTGTTTACGAAGATGTACGCCGGCGTGAACATCTTGTTCACGTCCTGATAGTTGTGCTCGGCCAACCCGATTTGCTTCAGGTTGTTGCGGCACTGAGTCCGGCGAGCCGCCTCGCGGGCGGCCTGAACAGCCGGCAAAAGCAGCGAAATCAAGACGGCGATGATCGCAATCACCACCAGAAGCTCGATCAGCGTGAAACCCCTTCGCACGTTCGTCATAAGTCGCCCTTTCACAAAAGCACATGGAATGGCAACGAGATCGCAAAACCCTTTCTATGGAGTCCCGAACGGATCGAGGCCGCCCGAGGAAACGGTCGTCAGCGGGGTCAAGAGCCAGAAGTGCACGGTTGAACGCTCCCGTAACACAGGGGCACCGGGGCCGAGAGTCACAAGCCGACTTCTCTCCATAATTCGCGTACCACTGCTCTTCGCGGGAAGCAGTGCTCATCACACGGATCGGGGGAAGGCGCTGCTCGAAGATGATTTTTCGTGTCACGGCGGAGAACCCACCGCACGCCTGCGCCTGGCCCGAGTTTTCAAGTCGTCAGTGTCCATTCTGCGCCGGCTGATTGCAAATCAGAGTCGTACTATTTTTAAAAGATTTAATCCCGACCTGTGTATAAATACACTGTCGCTGGCCGCCGCGGGTATTCGCATGTCGACTTGAGGGTAGGCGGACTGGTCGAAAGAGCTCACCACGTGAGAATTGAGAGTTCATCGCATGAGTTGCACCGAAAACCTGCAGCGGGTCCTCGACACGGGAATCGTGGCGATTCTGCGTGCGCCGTCAAACGAGCAGTTGACGGCCGTCGCAAGGGCCCTGTTCGAGGGCGGGATCGACGTGATCGAGGTCACCTTTACGGTCCCGGGGGCGCTCGACATCCTGGCGGCTGTCAAGAAAGAACTGGGGAGCCGCATTCTACTTGGCGCCGGGACCGTTCTCGACCCAGAGACGGCTCGTGCCGCGCTGTTTGCCGGGGCAGAGTTTGTTGTTTCGCCTTCGCTCAATCCAGACGTCATTCGGCTTTGCAAGCGGTACGATAAACTGGTGATTCCCGGGGCATTCACACCAACGGAAATTCTCGCGGCGTGGGAAGCCGGAGCCGATATTGTGAAAGTCTTTCCTTCCGACGCGGTGGGCCCAAGCTATTTGAAAGCACTCAAGGGACCCTTTCCCCAAATTCGTCTTATGCCAACGGGAGGCGTCAACCTCCAGACCCTGCCTGAGTTCATCAAGGCCGGGGCGTGCGCGGTCGGCATCGGCAGCTGCTTGGTCGAGCCGCAGGCGATTCGCGATGGGAAACTGGACCGGATCCGCGATCTGGCCGGCCAATATCTCCAAGTTCTGAAGACGGCTCGCGACGGCAAAAAAGCGTCGACTGGAACGTAGCAGACCCGTAAAACGCTGCGCAGGTTACCCAGTTTTCGCTTTCAATTCCTGTTGTACGTTCGTTTCAAGTGGTCCGCTCGTCTCGGACGATACGAAGGATGGGTCGGCCTGCGTCCGGGGGGGTCGTCGTTCCCGGCTAGGAAGAGTGCACCGACCGACAGGCGTCGAAGGATCGCGCCGATGCAACGCGGATGGACGTGGCTGGGGGTGATTGCGTTGCTGGCAGGGGCTCAAGCCCTGTCGGCGGGCGACACAGGATCAAGTCCCGTCTTCACCAACAAGGTGCGGTTCCGCATCCCGTTCCGGTCAGACCCGGCCGAGATGCAGCGGATCGAAGCCCGCGAAGTCCAGCTCTACGTTTCGACCGACCAGGGAACGCGCTGGCGGATGGTCGATAAGGTCGAGCCCAAAGCCGATCACTTCGATTACGTCGCAGCGGCCGACGGCGAGTATTGGTTCGCGGTCCGTACGCTCGATGCATTCAATCGTCTGCATCCGCAGGGCAACAACATCGAACCCGGCTTGAAGGTTGTGGTCGATGCCACTCCGCCGGTGCTCGAACTCTTGCTGACGGAACTTGAGCCAGGCAAGGTCGAGTTGCGCTGGACCGCCGCCGACGATCATCTCGACGCGACCAAATTGCGACTGGAATACCGTCAGCCCGACACGCCGGAATGGCAGCAGGTGGGCGTCGTGCCGCAAGCCAGCGGCCAGACGACCTGGACCGTGCCCGCCGGCGGACACGTTGCGGTTCGCGCCTCGATCACCGATGCGGCCGGCAATACGGTGACCGCCGACAAAGAATTGGAAGTCCACGCTTCGACGCCAAAAGGATCGCACGATAAGTCGGACGCGGAGTACCGCGCTCCGGTCGCCGCGGCGCCCAATCAACCGGGTTCGGCCACGACGTCAAACAGCTCGCCTCGCGACCTGTTTTCGGGTCATTCCCCTACGTCGTCACCCGGCAAATCAGATCAGGAGTTCTTTACCGACTCGGCTGATTCGGGACCGCGCATCCAGCCCAAGGCAAAGGACGAACTGGTTTCCGACACGCGGACGCCGTCTTCGCCGACCGGGCCAACACGCGCGACGGGACCGTCTGCGCCGACGCAGTCGCCGGCGGGCCCCACGCCTTCTGGCAACGACGAGGCGTCGCACGAGGATTTTGCCGCGACTCCAAGTCCGGCTCCCGCGCCGAAAGAGGATGCGACATCGCCACGAACGATCCTCGTCAACAAGCGCGATTTCCAAATCGGATACCGCGTCGACGACGTCGGTCCCTCGGGCGTCGGGAAGGTCGACCTGTTTATCACGCAGGACGGCGGCCGCAAGTGGTATCACTACGGCGCCGATCCCGATAATCAGAGCCCGTTCCGAGTCACCGTGCCCGAAGATGGGCTCTACGGGTTTGAGCTGCGGGTGAAAAACGGCGCTGGAATTGGCGACGATCCGCCACGTCCCGGCGACAAACCATCAATTGTCGTCACGGTCGACACGACGCAGCCGACGGCTCAATTCATGCCGCCGCAAGTCGGCCGAGGTGCATCTCGAAACAAGGTGTTGTTGCGGTGGACGGCGAGCGACACAAACCTGGCGGCCGCGCCCGTGTTGCTCGAATACGCCGCGGAACCGGCGGGGCCTTGGCAGAAAATCGGCGACTGGCAGGCCAATTCGGGCCGTTATATCTGGGCCCTGGAGCGCGGCTTGCCGGGAAAAGTCTACCTGCGTCTCACCGTCAAGGACGAGGCGGGGAATGTGGCACAGGTTCCGGCGGCCGAACCGCTGCTCATCGACTTCGTGCGGCCCACCGCGCGGATTGTCGATGTCGAAGCGAAATCCGAAAACCCGCCGCGGAATTGAGCCGATTCGGCGCACCCGGCGATAAGGGCACTCAAAGCGTGCCCTTTTTTCTTTGTCGCCAATTGCGGGGCACGCCTTCGGGCGTTTGCCCACTCACCACTCGCTAGGCACGCGTCGTGGATTGGGCCTCGACGGGCGCGGTCGTTGGTGCCGTGGTCGGCGGCAGAAATTTCGGGGCGATGATTTCGGGTCGCACTTCCAGGGGAACTTGCGCCGCCGGTTCGCGGTACGAGGGATCGTTTGCTGCGTAGGTCGAGCGATTAAATTCGTCTTCCAATCCGCCCATGCCCTTCTTGAATTCCGTAACTCCCTTCCCCAAGCTGCGCATCACTTCCGGCAAGCGCTTGCCGAACAGGAGCAACGCAATAAAGCCGACGACCATGAGCTGGACGGGACTTTCCCAAATCGCCAATACGGGTGTCATAACTCATCCTTTGGTTTCAAATGACCTGCTGAACGAACTCGTGTGCGTTGTTGATTCTTGCCAGGGACCAACCGTCAATTAGCTAACCCCACACCTTGGAACGGCCGCGCGAAGCGCCGTCTTTCCTTTCTCCTTCGCCCCTCGTCCACTTCAAGTGGGATTCGTGGGGTGCGGCTGCGTCGGAGCCGGCGTCGGAGCCGTGGTCGGCGGTTGAAACTTAGGGGCGGTGATTTCGGGCCGCTCCTCTGCCGGAAGGGGTCGGGTCGGCTCGTGGTAAGTCGGCTGGCTCGACCCGTAGGCCGAGCGATTGAACTCATCTTCGAGTCCGCTCATCCCTTTCTTGAATTCCGTGACGCCCTTGCCCAGGCTGCGCATGACTTCCGGCAAACGCTTGCCGA
>CAYWOV010000352.1:0-4735 GCA_964459965.1 uncultured Planctomycetaceae bacterium
ATCGTGGCTGGCGAGTGGGTATACACACAGCGAGCCGACGGCACTTGCGGCCTGAAAGTTGCCTTGAGCAATTGATGTGATCTTGAGATTGGCGCTTCCCCGCGCGGAAATACGGAAGGCCTTTCCGCCAGATGGATCGTTGGGAGCGAAAGTCGAACGGTGCGAGGGGATTCGCATCGGGACGAGCCGGTCAGGATGATGCTTGACCCCCCAAGATCGCGAACCGTATGATTTTGGTAGGCGGCGGATGGGGCAGTCCGCTCGATCTCTCAATGAAGGGGGCGCAGTCATGAAATTGCGAAAACACGGCTTTTTGCTGGGGCTGGCGGCACTCTTGGCCGCTGGCGGTCTGATGTTCAGTGAGATGGGAACCGGCGTCGCGATGGCGCGTGGTGGAGGCGGCGGCGGTGGTCGCGGAGGCGGCGGCGGTGGCCGAGGCTTCGCTGGCGGCAGCTTCCGCGGCGGCGCGGCGTTTCGCGGCGGCTCATTCCGAGGTGGTTCCTTCCGCGGCGGCGCAGGTTATCGCGGCGGTTATGCCGGCTATGGTCGCGGTTATGGCGGTTGGGGACGCGGTGGATGGGGACGCGGCGGATATGGTTGGGGTGGTCGCTACGGTTGGGGTTGGGGCGGCGGCTGGGGTTGGGGCTATCCGTACTACGGCTACGGTTTGGGCTGGGGATATCCGTACTACGGTTACGGCTACGACACCCCGTATTACGCCGGCTATTACCCGTACACGTCGTATTACGACACGAGTTACCCGTACTACGGCTACGACAACACCTACGGTGGCTCGTATGGCGGATACCAGGGCGCGCCGGTTTACCAAGGGTCTCCCGGCTACAACTACGGTAACTACGGCTATTCGTACGCAGCGCCGAGTTACTACTACGGGAACGGTTCGATGTACTGAACGCCTCAGACTCGCGTCTGAAGCGGCAGTCTAGTTTCTAATGTGGCCCGCTACGATCCGGGCGGAGAGGTTCGCACTTCTCTCGCCACTTCGTAACGGGCTGCGTTGCTTCTTGCGACTGGGTCAGCCTGTGCCCGTGAGCAGCAGGCCAACGATCAGATCGTAAGCCGCGTGCGCACCGACCGTGATTCCGAAGCCGCGCAGCACAAACAGTCCGGCGAAGAACAGTCCGGCCATCGTGCGGAACCAAAACGTGAAGAGATGAAACGTCTCGCCCGCAGGGCCGACGTAGTGGGCCAGAGAGAACGCCAGGCTTGTGAACACAATCGCCA
Source organism: uncultured Planctomycetaceae bacterium (assembly GCA_964459965.1). Classification (GTDB taxonomy): domain Bacteria; phylum Planctomycetota; class Planctomycetia; order Planctomycetales; family Planctomycetaceae; genus DASPSM01. Next base: position 1,246 of record CAYWOV010000352.1, read on the forward strand.
AAGCGGCAGCCCAACCGTGTCCAAGTCCGCCCGTGCGAAAGATGCTGTAGCAGATAGGCAGCAAACAAAGCCGGAACAGCACCTCCTCGTAAATCCCCGCGCCGACATACATCACCGCCAAAGGGGCAACTCGTTCCGGCGCAAGGGCGGCCGGAACCGAGCCACGCAAATGCCTCGCAGCGGAGTTTTCGAGAAGGCCCAAAACGACGAGCGCGACGGCGAAAAGCAGACTTTCGGCCAGCATGCCGCCCAGAACGCTCGGCGAAACGCGCCATGTCTCTTGCCGCGCGATGTGCCACACCAACAAGCCGACCACAATCATGCCTGGAAGTAACCACGGCGAATTGAGTCCCAGCGCATCCAGGCCGTTGCGGATCCAATAGTCGGCCCCGTTGCGGATCGCGTCGGCGTTGCGGCCGCCGAGCCACAGCACGCCGGCCTCGTACGATGCCAACAGAGGTGCCAGGAAGGCGAGACAAGTCAGCGGGCGGCGCGTCCCGTTCCAATAATCGGCCGACTTGCTGTCGTTACCAGCGGGTTGATCGGACATAGCGCTCCGCGGGTGTCTCTTGGACGGAAAGAAAATTGGGTTCGGGCAACGTCGGATCGCCGGGATCTCGACGCCGTATTCCGGATGCCGTTCGACCGAAGAGGCGTTCGTTGCCCGATTCTGCGACCGCCTCGGACTGCAATTGGAACCCGATCCCGTGCAAGAGTTCTGCGACGATTTTCGGGTCCCATTCGCCGCGACCGGCCTCGTTGACGAGTCGAACGGCGGTTGGATAAAGCGCCGCCTCCGGCAGTTCTTCGCCCGCGTTCGACGACATTTCGTCCACGATCTCGAGAAATCGCACCGTTGTTGCCAAGAGTCGCGATCCGGTCTTTTGCACCGCGACGGCCAAATCGGGCACGCGATCGAAACCAATGAATCGGCGATGATGCTCGGCGACGAGCGCGGGAAGTTGAGCGGCGAACTCCGAAATTCCGGCGACCAGGCCGGCGCTCATTGACGCATGCGCGTCGCCACCGCCGACATCTGCGCCGCTCGCCGCCACGCTTTGGCGAGCCAAAAGAATCAATCCTGAATCCTGACACAATGCGGCAATCGTCAGCACGTCGATCTCGTTCGATTCCGCGTCGCGGCGGGCGAGTACCGGCGCCAGTGTCAGCACGGTCTCGATACCGCGGCTAAACGCTTCGCCGAAAGAACCGTAACCGGCGTGCGCTAGATAGCCCTTTAGCGAAAAGCCCGGCAACGGCAGAATCGAGGCCCCATCAGCGGCGCGCCCGGCTTGCGACAACAGGTGCCGCGCAATGCTTTGCCAGCCGAGAGCCGACACGTGCCGCGACCCCTCGAGCTGGACGAACAGTTTTTTGAGAGGCGGCAGTACGTCATCCACAAGGTCCAGGATTCGCAACTGCCCCTCGAGGCGATTGAGCTGTTGGCGATTCCAATCGATCGCCCGTTCGACGACTTCTGGCGAAGCGACCCGCGTGTCGCCGCTGCGCAAAGCCTGGTCGGCCTCTTGCAGCGCGGCGTACACAAGCCGCGAAGCCTTCACCGACTCCACAGCGAGATGAAACAGAGCGGCCGCGCCTGGCTGCTTGATCCGCGGATCGGCAAATTGCCGTTGGGCGCGACGCGACTGGTCGGCGTATTGCTTCCGCAGGGCCGCGTACGAATCGGCCATGTCCGAGCGTGCGGCCGAGTCGACCCGGCGGCGGATCGCGAACTGCGATTCCAGCTCCGAAAGTGTAATCGCGGCCGCGGGAGGAACGATCCGGAAGACCAAGGGACCGCGCACAGCGTCACTTTCTTCGCTTCACTGGCATCACTTAGTAACGGGCATCACTTTGCAACGGGGCCGGTCACGAGCGGCCGGCAGATGCGACAAGCGCGCGGCCGTCTGGGCGCAGCGCCACTGATCGCTCTTGGATTCACTATCGGCCGGTTCAGATGTCCGATTGACGCGGATTTAATTCGGTCGGCTGATCAGCCGAACCTTGCCCGGCGCAATTGTTGTGCGCGGTCAATCCGTCGCTTGCGGAACGGGGGCTTCGGCGGCCGAACCCTTTTGAGCGACCACCCGCAGATGATCGGCCCGCGGCAGGTCGTCGAGACCGCGCAGCCCAAAGACTTCGAGAAATTTGCGGGTCGTTTCGTAGAGATAGGGGCGCCCCAGCGAGTTGTCTTCCCCGGCGATGCGGACCAGTCCGCGATCCATCAGCTGCTTGAGCATCTCGGTGCACTGAACACCGCGAACGGCCTCGATGTCCGCGCGAGTAATCGGCTGGCGATAGGCGATGACGGTCAGAGTCTCCATCGCGGGCGGCGTCAGCTTCATCGCGCTTTGCCGCTGATGCAGACGGCCTAGCCAGTGGGCGTAAACGGGCCGCGTGAGCAGCAGGTAGCCGTTGGCTGCCCGTTCGATGCGAAACGACGATCCGTCGCGATCGTAGGCGGCGTTCAATTCGTCCACGATCCGAACCGCTTCCGACGAATCGGCCAGCGTGGCGAGTTGTGCCAAACGGCGGGCCGATAGCGCGCCCTCGCTCACGAAGAAGACGGCCTCGACTCGTGCCGTCTTGCGGTCGCGGACGCAGTCCGGGCCAAGGTCGACGCGCGTCGGGTTGGACGGATTAGTCGAACGATGCCGCTTGAGAAAGAAATCGCGTTGCTGCAGAGAGGCCGCCTGCGCCGCGCCGGCGACACAATCCTGCGCCAACCGGTTTGTGGCGCGGCCCGTTTCGAATCGTTCACGCCAGGCTCCGGGCATGGAGTGCAGCACCGGAAGCCTCAGCGGTTCGAGACGTCGAGGCCGGACACAGGAACGGCCTCCTCGCGCGGAGCCAGGGCGGTGACATGGGACGGGGAATCGCTGGACGAGACTCGCCCCTCCGCCGTTCGCCGTCCGTTCCATTCGTCGACCTGCGCGAGGACTTGTTCGACCGCTTCAAGCGGTTCACGGGCCTCGGCCTCGAAGCGCCGCATGACGCGCGGATTGCTCCGCGAGACAAAGCGGCAGCTGAAGTGGAACTCTCCGTCGCGCTCTCCCGGCTGCAATTGATAATCCCGGATGCCGAGCGCATTGAGCCGGGCGACAGCCGCCTTCCAGCCACGCGCTTCGTCACTGGAATCGAGATGACCGGATCCGGCATTCGTCGGGCCGGCCGTTTGCTGATTCGTATCGAAGGCGGACGTCAAACGCGTTGCCGACTTCGACCTTTTGTGCTCGACTGCAGATGAGCCCGCTGCGTCGACGGTGCTTGGTTCCTGGTCGGGCCGGGCGAGCTTGCTCTCGTCGGTAATTGCGTCATTCGCCGCCAAAGCCGTCTTTTGCGGTGGATTGGATGAGTCGTCGGCCGGCCAACGCTGCGGACGGCGTTCCGGCGATGAAGCTTGATTGGCCGTCTGCGTGTCCGCACGACGCGACTCGCCGTCCGCGGGGCGAACGAACTCGGCAAACGGATCTGCGTCGTTTCGCGCGCT
>CAYWOV010000353.1:0-4733 GCA_964459965.1 uncultured Planctomycetaceae bacterium
AGATATTCGGCGAGCAAGAGACGATCACCCGGTTGCCCAAAACGCAGATGCCCATTGCCGAATCGATATCGCGACCCTGATAAAACACGGTCGATTTATCGGCCCGCCCATCGCCGTCTGTGTCCTCAAGAATCAGAATGCGGTCACCGGCCGGGCGCTCGCCCGCGCGGTGCCGGTAATTGACGACGTCGCAAATCCACACCCGGCCCCGATCATCGACGTCGATATTCGTCGGGCTGGCCATCATCGGCTCGGAAGCGAACAGCGTCGCTTCAAGCCCGGGCGCCACATCCAATCCGGCCACCGCCTTCGCGGCAGGATGCTCTTCCTCGGCGGCGTAAAGGGGCCAGCTCGCAAGAGCCACAATCGCGAGCGCAAGCAGCATCCTGTAGGGTGGGACCAGCGAGGCCTTGCGAGCGCCGGCCCACCATATTGCGGCGGCTTTGCAAGGGAGGCCGCAATGTTGCAAGGCGGCGCTCGAAAACCAGCGTTGTCCCAACCGTTCTCCCTTAGCCCTCTCCCCTCTGGCCTCGTCCCCCCGCATCATGTTCCCGACTCCGCATGCCACTGCTTGAGCATGGCGCGGATTCGCTCGGGGTTGAAATCCGCTCGCTTCTTATCCTTGGTCACGTCGAGATTGGCTTCGAGTTCTTCCAGCGTGGGCGTTCTCGAGGGCACGCCTGTTGCCGGAACGGGAACATGAGCCGCCCAAATAATCGCGTTCAAAACGAGCTTGCGGAAGTTGTCGTTGCCCCAATTCCAGTGGAAATGAGCGCCCGTGACGCCGAAGCCGCGGCCGCCGTCGGGCCGCTCGCGGGCCCAGGCCATCGTCTGTGGTTCGCCGTTGGCGATCGCCGCTCGCACGTACTTGTTTCCGCCGTAGGGACCGTCAGGCCGGTTCAACGACGACGCGGGCGGCAAATCGGTGAGGATCGGTGTGACATCGTTCGTGCCACCCAGGAACCGCATGTGGTAGTACCACTCGTCATTGGTGGTGAACGGCTTAACGCCGCGTGTGACTTCGTGCATCGGAAGATGCGAGTAATGGGCCGTCCAGTGCGGGTTCACCGACCAACTCGGCTCGAAGTAGCCCCCAGTCCACTCTGACATGCGCTCACCCGATTTTCCGGCAGGCACTTCGGTCGCGTAGTGGATACAGACCAGGCCGACGCCCTTTTTCATCAAAGCGTCGAACTCGTCGAGATGGGCCATGAGCGGATGGTGGGTGCCGCCGTCGGCAAACACCACGACGCAGTCGGCACCGTCGAGAATGTGCGGATCCTTCGGAAAGCCGTTTTCGACGACGATGGCGTGGACCTGCGGCACGTTCTCGTTGAGGTCGCTCGCCAACAGCAGACAGCCGGCACGGTGCTCATGCTGGGCATATCCATGGCTCGGCGTGCCGGCGATAAAGACGATTTTCTTTTGCGATTTTCCCGTCGGTTCAGACGAACTGGTGGCCGGCCCCTCGGACAGCCCGCGAATCTTGATGTTCTTGAACTGGACTTTCATTACGTAGCCGGCGTGAAGCTGCAAGGCGATGATTCCCGTCGAGCGACGCATGGTCGTGTCTTCGTCATCGCATTCGGCCGTCTGCACACCGTTGATCCGCTGCTCCATGTGAAAGCCGCGGCACGTAATGTGATACGTGTTCCAATCTTCGTGCTTGATGTGCGAAAGAATCTCTTTTGAGTCGCCGAGACTTCCGACGACCTTCACTCGATGATCGGGCCCGATGACCGATTTCGCTCCGCGAGGACAAAGAATCGTGTTGTGAAACTTCTCGCCGTAAATGATGCCGGTGTAGTTGTCGGCACCGTCCATGTCGGCCTGGTAACCTGCGACGACCCATTTCGACCCGGGGACTTCAAAGCTGCGATACTGAATGCCCGAGTTGCCGCCGATCAACTTAAAATCGGCCGTCAGCTCAAAATCGCCCTTGGTTTCGCCGCCTTCCCAAATGATGAATGTGTTCCCCTTAACCTTGTGGTCCGGGGTCGTTTCACCCGTGATGGCACCGTCCTCGACGCGCCAGAAGTCGAGGTTTCCCGTCCAGCCTTTGAGCGTCTTGCCGTCAAACATCGAGACCCATTTGGGCTCGGCCGCGGTCGCCCGGCCGCCAATCGCGACGCCAAGAATCGACACGAATACGAAAAGGCCCAACCACGTTTTTAAAAGTCGCCGCCAAGGTTCAAGTCGCTGCATCTCGGTCTCCATCGCGTCATTTCTCGATGATTTATGGTTCGCCCAACGAGCGTCTATTCTGGTGTTCCGGCCGCTCAAAGTCCAAGGATGCGGCACGTGCCCGTCTGCGCGAACTCTCAATTCTGGCGTTGTTCTTCCGAGTTACTCCGCGCGATAAGTCGGGCAAGGGCGTCTCGGCGCACGTGGATGTAATCGACGTATTCGTCTTCGGCGACACCCGCTTTGCGTGGATCGAGCGACCCGTCGATCTGGATTTGGTGCTTTTTCGCAAAGGCACGCACGTAGGCTTCACACTCGTCGATTGGACAGGGCTTGTGCGTCTGTTCGTAGGCGGCATGCATGCGATCGGACGCGGCGGGGAACGGCGGGACCAGGACCAGCACGACTTTGGTTCCCGAGTGTTCGAGATCGCTCATGAACGCGTCGAACAAATGGCAGCGGCTGGGGAAAAGGGGCGGTCGGTTCACGACGATCGGCTTCATTGCGTCGGACTGGACCACCTGCCGAATCTGTTGCACCGTATGGGACAGCCATTTCCGTGACCACAGAACGGACCCGTCCGGACACAGAACTTGCCGTTCGTCCTCGGGTTGCGGCACGACTCCGCCGGTGCCTAGGGTCACTGTCTGCGTGTCGAACCAGGCGTTTCCGAGCGAGCGCAAGGAGAATTGGAAATAGCGCGGCGAAAAGAGCTTGTCGTACGGGTGCAGCCAGCCCTGGTCGGCGACGAATTGGGCCGCCGTCGACTGGCTGTCGGGCATCGTGCGGTCAGCATGCTGTGCGAGAAGTTCTCCATCGCCTTCCGCATCGTCCTTCGGCAAGCCGAGTCGCTGTCGCACGCGGAGCATCACCGGCACAAACTCCGGCACGATATCCCAATTTCGCCCCCCCAACTCGCGGCCGTGAAACTCGAGGACGACCCGCTTGGGCCGGCGCCCGCTTTCCCAGGCCAATTGATAGGCCGCGGCCGACTCTTCGAGTTCGCCGCCGTAGAGCGAAGCGTTGTAGAGGTTCTGGCCGGGAAACGAGTCGCCGTTAATCGGCTTGGCGACACTTGAGCCCAAGACCAGAGTGTCGATTGGCCGTTTTGAGCGAAAGACAGCCTCGAGCACGAGCCGCTCGTTATAAGGCCCAACGAGGGTCTGAGAACGACCGGCAAGCAAGTTGTCGATCACAGTTCCCTCATATTGATCCCGAGAAGGATCCAGAAAATGAGTTCCGTAAAACCGCGCCGGGTCGACGGACCGATTCACGGCCGCGACCAAAAGGACGATCGGAACGAACGAGGCAAACTTGAGGAAAAGTCGTCGCATGGTCAGAACTGAAAATAAATGAAAGGGGGTCCGTTAAACTGTCCGCCGACGATCAGCGCCAAGACCAGCATGTAATAGGCGGCCCAACGAACGACCGTCGATTGCTCGGCGAGCCACTTGCGAATTGAGAACCGCAACGCGACTGTGTCGCCGATCTCGAGCGCCAACAACGCCAGGCAAATCACGATCGTGTCCCAGTTTTGCCATCCGATCAACGACAGATGTCCCACAAGGCGAGCGGGGATCAGAAACGATTGCCAGTCCGCCGCCATTCGCTGGAAGATTGTCATCGCGACGTGAATGCTCGGCGCGCGAAAAAAGACCCAGCCGGCCATCACCAAAAGGAAAGTCCACACAATGCCGACGACAGCCGGCAGATGCCGCCGTTGCTCGCGGCGACCGAAGCCGTGCAGGACGTGTGTGAATCCCTGCACAACGCGGCCGGCAATGATCAGCGCGGCGTGGTACAAACCCCAGACGAAAAACGTCCAATTTGCTCCGTGCCAGATACCGCTCAAGAAGAACACAATCAGGATGTTGAATGCCCAACGGCCGGCCGAAACGCGGTTGCCGCCCAGCGGAATGTAGACGTAATCGCGAAACCAGGTCGAAAGGGAAATGTGCCAGCGAGTCCAGAACTCGCGGATGCTCCGCGAATGATAGGGGGCGCGAAAGTTCATCATCAGCCTTACGCCGAGCACTTCCGCCGTGCCGATTGCAATGTCGGAATAGCCGGAGAAGTCGCAGTAGATTTGGTATCCGAAGCCGACTGTCGCCAGCGCGAGCATCAGGCCGGACTGCGACTCGGGAGCGGCGTAAACCGGATCGACGAGCCTCGCCAGCCGGTCGGCAATCACCATCTTTTTGAAGAGTCCCCACGCCATGAGTTTCAAGCCGCTGGTGACGCGGCTGTAATCGAAGTTCTCGTAATGCCGAAGCTGGGGCAACAGATCATCGGCCCGCTCGATCGGGCCGGCCACGAGTTGCGGAAAGAACACGATAAACGTCGCAAACGTGCCCCAATCCCGCTCCGGCTCGACCTTTCGGCGATACACATCGACGGTGTAGCCCATCGATTGAAAGGTGTGGAACGAGAGGCCGATCGGCAAGACCATCGCCAGCTCGGGCACGACGACGGTGGCAGTTAGGCTGTTGAGCGAACGTGCCGCGAAGTCGTAGTACTTGAAGAAGAACAAGATGCCGAGATTCGCGACG
>CAYWOV010000354.1:0-1727 GCA_964459965.1 uncultured Planctomycetaceae bacterium
GGCCCCGCTTGCTGACTGTTTTCCTGACGCAGATCATCCCGGCACGATCGCCGCGGCGACGCCGCACTGCATCAAGGCGGGACAGCCAGCTTGAGCAGTCTGATGTCGCTTTGATTCGATGCCTTTTCGCCACGCCGGTGTTGCGATACGCGCCGCTGGCACAACGCGTGCAAACGGAATAGAAGCACGTTCAATCGCGGGACGAGCCGTAACGATTGCGAAATTCTGGACACTGGTCGACTCGCGCTGGTCCAATGGAAATCAGTATCTCTCGTGTGTCGAATCGCAACGTCCGGCGGTCGAGCCCTCTTCAGAGAGTAACTACGATGATTGCCAAGACAAAAGACTTCGCGACCTCTCACCGTCGGCAGCTCTCGCGGAGCTATGACCGCATCTCGTCGAGTTACGATTGGCAGACTAATCTGGCGACCGGTGGTCAGAACCTTGCGGCGCGGCTTTCGCAGATCGAAGACCTGGTCCCCGGAGAACGCGTGTTGTACGTAGGCGTCGGATCCGGCGAGGACGCGATCGAGGCGGCCCGTCGGGGATTGCTTGTCACGTGCCTCGATTTGTCCGAGGGGATGGTGCAGCTGGCGCGTGACCGCTTCGCCGAGGCAGGCGTGACGGGAGAATTCGTCGCCGCTGACGTGATGCAGTACGTGCCCGATCAGCCCTTCGATGCGGTCGTCGCGAATTTCTTTCTGAACGTCTTTTCCAGGCCCATGATGGAGAACGTTCTGGCTCGGTTGTCTGGTCTTGTGCGACCTGGAGGCAAGTTAATGATTGCCGATTTTGCCCCCGTGCGAGGCGGCGTTGTGCCGCGAGTATTGCATCGCGTGTATTACAAAGCGGGGAACTTGCTCTATTGGATGAAGGGACTGTGCGCGCTGCACCCGATTTACGCTTATGCCGACTACTATCCGCAACTCGGCCTTCAGCTGCATCGGACGCGGCATTTCCGCATCTTTCGTCGCGGCCCCTGGATTTTTCAGACAACGGTGGCTCTGAAGCAGGGCGGACCGAACTGATCGTCGCCCGCCAACGGCAGCTCTTGGCACTCACTCGGAAGTGCGATCACTGATTCATCGAGAGAACTGATTCATCGAGAGATAATGCCGGGACTTCATCTCCCCGGTGACGTTCCTAATCCGCGATTGAAGCCGCCAATCTCAAACGCGCCGTTTTGGAAGCCCTGGAAACCGTCACCCAGGGTACCGTAACTTGGTTGAGTGTAGTTGTTGATATTGTTGGGTGCGTAGGTCCCGTAATTTGGCCCATAATAGCCCGCGCCGGGTGAGGCGAATCCGCGGTTGAAACCGCCGATTTCGAACCCGCCGCTTTGAAAGCCGCGGGATTCACCGTTCAGATACCCGCTGTTCGGATATCCGCTGATCGACGACGGCACGCCGTTCCATGCCGAGAGGTAAGACCCGCTGGGTCCGAGAGTAGGGTTTCCATGATATTCGATTTGAATATCGCCCAGCGGGGTTCCGGCCGGAGCGTTGCCAAATCGCGTTGCCGTGCCATAAGCGCCCGGGGCACCGCCGACGGCGTTTGGCGCCATCGTGGACAAAGCCGGTTGAGGGGCAATGCCCGTCGGTGAGATTGCAAAGGGCGCGGCGGCACGGCTTTGGGCCTGTGCCATCCACACGATTATCGAGGCCGCTGCCAGCACGCCAAACGATAAGGACTGTGCCAGGTTTTTCATGGCTCAAGACTCCTTTTTT
>CAYWOV010000354.1:1827-4722 GCA_964459965.1 uncultured Planctomycetaceae bacterium
GCGTCTATTTGTTTGAGCTAAGCGATCCATTGCCGGACTGCGCGGCCGGCTTCTTCAGGCGAACAAGCATTTCTTGTTCCGTGGCCTTTGGTCCCGAGTGGACCAGAATCGGCGCTTCTTTTTTTGTCAGGTTGTAGAGGCCCGTGTCATAGACCGTTGTCGAACCAGTGCCGACCGTCCAGCAAACACGTTGCGTTCTTTTGTCGACCGAACCGTAGATGGGCAGGATATTGGAGTATTGATCGGCCGAATTTCCGCGGATTGTGCCCGCCTTGTTCACCGCAAGTTGGAAGGTCATTGACGGCGTCTTACTGTCCCCGTTAACGAGTCCGAAGACTCCGAGGGGTAACCATTGGCCGTTGCCTTCCGACGGCGTGGCCGGAGCAGTCGCCGCAAGATTGCTCGCTTCCTGGTAATACTGCTCCGTGGTTCCCGCCGGCTGGGAGTGGTAGTAGACGTTGTTACCGTCATACGTGATGTTGTCGCCGTAGTCGTACGGATACGAAGTGGTGTCCCCCCAGCCAAGCCAGTTGCCAACTTCGGGCCAGCCTGCTCCGGCCCACGCGGCCGCGGCCCACGCGGCTCCGTCGGCTCCCGCGGGCGTCCAAGCCCAAGGATGCGCCGAATTCCAAGCCGACGAGAGTTGAGGATGGTCGGAGGCCCAATTCTGGACGTTTTGTCCCTGCGAGTGAGCCCAGGTCTGCGAATAGGGATGCGTTCCATAGTTGGCGAGCGCCTGTCCACCGCCCAGACCATGGTTGGCAAACGTGCCGGCGCCGGCACCGAGTCCGCCGTCCGTTGGCAAGCTGAGAAAGTTGTTCAGTTGGCTGCGATTCACCGAGCCGCCGTTCCAGCGGCCCGCATCTCCGCCCCAATTGCCGGCGCCATAACCTCCGTGGTTCCATCCATTGGCGTCGCCTCCACGAAAACCGCTCGATGATTCGCGATTGCCGACTCCCCCGAAATTGCCGGCGTCGGAGCGACCGAATCCGTTGTCGCCTCCAAAACCGCCGCGGTCAAAACCACCTCCCCCGAAATTGCCGCGATTAAAGTCTCCACCGCCGAAGCCGCCACGATCGAACCCGCCCCCGCCGTAGCCGTGGAAGCCTCCGCCCCCGCCAAATCCGCCGCCACCTCGAAAGCCGCCAAATCCGCCGCCACCGCCGCGGAACCCGCCGAAGCCCCGGGCATAAAGATCGTTAGTGGCTGTTCCGAGCACGGACAACAGCAAAACGGCAATGTAATAATGAGACCGAATCATCTGGATACCTTAGATAGTTTTATTTTTAAGACAGTGAAGTTCGCATGAACGGACGCAGGCCTAGCGGTTCGTGCTCATTGGCCTTTGCTCCACCCGGTCGAAAACGACTTCACCGACATCCGGTATTTTTGTTTCGCCAAGCTTCCGATCCGCCGAGCGCCAGCCGAAGACTTTGTCGTCTCCCGGAACGCGAATCAGGCGATCGATCGACGAAGTCTGCACGCCATCGGAGGTCACGCCCGCCGAGGCAATTCGCCAACCCTCCGGCGTTGCCATCCAACAACTCGTGCCGTGTCCGCCGGACGAATCAAACGTCCATGATACGATCTGCTCAGATCGCGGATCCCATCCGATGATTTGCGTTCCCGACGACGCGAGGACACCGTCGCGATCGACGGAAAAGTCGCGCTGAATAAAGCTCTTGTTGGCGATCCAGCGGACTTGGCAGTGGGCCGTTGTCCCGCCTGACTTGGTCTCCCAGCGACCGACAAGCCAGCCCAATTCCTGTAATTGCGGAAAGTTCGAGGCGACCGGCATGTCTGACTCGCGCACGCTGGCCATGAGCCATTTGCCGTTCTCCTGAACGTGCAACGCGGTGTAACGGCTGGCCGACGGTGGTGCACTATCCCGCGTGACAACCTGTGCCACCCCGTCTTCGATTGCCGTGGTCGGAGTCGGAAACTCGATCGACTTGATGGCCACCCGCATTCGCGCTGTGGGATGCGCCTTGAATAGCCCGGCGTATTGCTGCTCGATGGCGTCGCGACCTTTGAAGACGTTGCCCTCTTCGTCGGCGACGGTCCCATTGGGCGTCCAAAGACTCGCGACGCCTTTGGCGTTGCCGGCGTTGAAGTTCTTGACGAACGCGTCGGCCGTCGCTCGGATGGCCGCTTCGCCGTCCTTTGGCGCCGGCGGTTGCGCCTCATCGTGTTTCAGATCGGTCGCCTTGGCCGACGTCGTTGTTTTGTTGTCGGCTCGGCTGACACAGGCCGCAAACATTGTGGTGGCAGAAATGGTTAAACACAGAGGGACCGCAAAGGATCCCCTCCCTCGTCTCGTTAGCAGGTTCGACATAGTTGGTCTTTCAAAGAAGCGCCACATTGAAGAATTCATCGTCTAGGCGCTCGTCGCCACTCCGGTCGGGGCGGGCGCACCTTTTGCAATCAGGCTCAACATCACTAGGGACCAGCCGTAAAAGATCATCTCAATCCCTACGAAGAGGCCGATCACCCAAAGGCCGGAAACCGGCCACTGCCTCCAGATCAGGATGCCCAAGCCGGCTGTGATCAAGCCGTTGAGCATCACCCATCCCCAGTGCTCGAGATGCCCGGACAGGGCGACAATGATCCGGAAGATCCCGCCTATCAGCAGAAACATGGCGATCAACAGTGTCAGTGACACGGCCGCTGCCGCCGGGTTGGCGACCATCAGGAAACCAGCGACGACATAGAGGACGCCGGTCACCAGATCGAGAAAGAAGCCCTTCCACTGTTTGCGCCAAAAGGCATGAATGACCGAAAGCACTCCGCCGGCGAGGAGCAACCACCCGAAGAAGACAACCGTGACGATGGTGGCGTAAACAGAAGCCCCGATGGCGACCGTGCCGAGGAGGATCTCGACAATCCCGAGAAAGA
>CAYWOV010000355.1:0-4720 GCA_964459965.1 uncultured Planctomycetaceae bacterium
CAGCGATTCGACCCTGTCGATTGGCGGGGCCAGCCAGCGGCACCTGTGTCGGCTCGCCGGTCACGATGTCAGTGACCTCAATCGCGTCGCCGACGGCGAAAATATCGGGGTCGCTCGTTTGCAGATAGTCGTTAACGCGGATGCCGCCCCGCGTTCCGACGTCCAAACCGGCCTCGACGGCCAACTTGTTTTCCGGCCGCACACCGACGCCCAACACGACAAGTTGAGCGGGCAGGGCGTCGCCGGAATTTAGTCGGACCACGAGTCCCTCCGGCGTCTCCTCAAACGCCTCCGCGGTGCGGCCAAAGAGCAGCGTCACGCCGCTGGCCGCCAGCTTTTGCGCGATGGGAGTTGTCATCTCCTTATCGAATGGCGGAGCCACCTGGTCGATCTTCTCGACGACCGTAGTCGCGATGCCGCGGCGGACGAAATTCTCGATCAATTCCAGGCCGATGAATCCCGCGCCGATCATCACGGCCTGTCGCACTCCCTTGTCGACTCGCGCCTTGATGCGGTCCATGTCCTCGAGGTTCCGCAGCGTGAAGATGCCCGGCAGGTCGATGCCTGGAATCTGCGGCCGCAAAGGGGCAGCTCCCGGCGCGAGGATCAGTTTGTCGTACGTCTGGTCGTATTCGCGTCCCGAAGCCAGGTCGCGAATGCGGATTTTCTTGGCGACCCGGTCGATCGCTTCGGCCGACGAGCGCACGCGCACGTCCAAACGAAAGCGCGCGTGCAGCCGTTCCGGCGTGATCACAAGCAGCTTTTTTCTGTCGGCAATCTCGCCGCCAATGTGATATGGCAGTCCGCAATTGGCGAACGACACATCCGGCCCGCGCTCGATCAAGACGATCTCGGCCTCTTCCGACAGTCGTCGAGCCCGCGTCGCCGCGGACGCACCGCCGGCCACTCCTCCGATAATTACGAGCTTCATACTCGGCTCTCCTCAGGCCCTCTCGCTCGGTCCGATCGCCGGCGGTTGCATGGCATCCGACCGGCCACTTGGCGAAAGCTCAGTTGGGGCAGGCGGCGTCCGACGAAGCGCTCACGCGGTTCCAAGGCATGCGGGCGAGCAACAGACCCATGCCGCATGTATCGGTGACGCCGGCAAACACCAAACCCGCACCGACGAAGGCGGAGAGGCCGATGAAGCCCGGATGGACGAACCAGCCCAAAGCGACTCCCACCAGCACCAGCGAACCCGCGGCGATGCGGACCTGGCGTTCCAACGAGATGATTTTCTTACCCCGCACGACGGGAAGTCCGGCGACTTCGCAAGCCGTGGTCCCTCCCTCGACGTTGACCACATTGCTGTAGCCCGCTTTTTGGAACGCCTCGCAAGCCTGCTTGCCGCGACCGCCGGAGCGGCAGACAACGTACAGCGGATTGTTCGCCGAACCGTTGCGGGCCTGCATCAAGGTGGGCGGGTCGAGTTGATCCAAGGGCACGTTGCGAGCGAAGGTCACGTGGACCTCCTGGAATTCGACGGGCGTCCGCACGTCGATCAGGTCGATGTTTTGTCCCTGCTCGCGAAGTTGTCCCAGCACGGCGGGTGAAATGGTCGCTACAGTCATGACAAGTCCTTTCGTCCTAATGATTGATGACGGCTCGCTCCAAGATTTTGGAGCCGCTCCTAGGCATCACCGCCGAAGCGCGCTTCCACGCACGCCATAATTTTTGCCAAATGAGGCTCGACGATTTTGTAGTACGCCTTTCGACCCTGCTTGTCGTTAATCAAGAATCCGCACCGCTGCATGAGTCGCAAATGTTCCGACGCCATGTGGCTGGCAATGCCGCACGCATCGGCCAATTCGCCCACCGTGTAGCGGTCGCGCAACAGCATTTGAATCATCCGCATCCGATGCGGATGCGCCAGCGTCTTCAGGCACTCGGCCGCCTGTTCGAATGCGGGCAAGGGGGTCAGTTTCTTGGGTCTGGCAATCATTCGCGGCCTCCACAATCAAATATATCGGAACATTGCGACATATCAATTAGGCATCGCAGCCAGGCAAACAGGCGGAGGCGGCCTAAGAGCAATGATCGCAACCCATTCTGCCATCAGGATTTTGAAATCGAAGAGCCAAAACCATCCTGCCGTTGGCCCGGATATGGCCAATTGGTAGAATCTGCCCGGCAATCTCCGAATGTCGGAGATCGCCGCTAAATCTTTTTTAGGGATGTGAGTAGAAATGCCCCAGGGCACGATCAAGAAAAAGACAGACAAAGGCTTCGGATTCATCAAGACCGAATCGGGCACCGATTTGTTCTTCCACTCGTCGAACGTGGAAGGCTCGGGGTACGAGTCTCTGAGAGAAGGGCAAAAGGTTTCCTACACCGAAGGCCGCGGCCCTAAGGGACCCAGGGCGGAGAATGTCAGGCCGATCTAGCGGCATGGAATCAGACGATTAAAGCCGACGCAACACGTCGGCTTTTTTCATCGACTTTTTTCGTTGACGATCGCACCGAGGAGCAGTCCGATGACCACGCCTCCACAGGAACTCAACCAACTCATTTGCGGTTATTGGCACTCCCAATGTGTCTACGTCGCCGCCAAGCTGGGAATTGCCGATCTGCTGGCGGAAGGTCCCGTCTCGCTCGACGATCTCGTCGCAAAAACGGGCATGCACCGCATGTCTCTTTACCGCGTGCTGCGAGCCCTGGCGAGCGTCGGCGTTTTTGCCGAAGAGGCAAACGGCCGATTCGCTCTCACTCCGGTGGCTGAGTTGCTGAGAGCGGACATTCCCGGCTCGCAACACGCCCTGGCCATCATGATGGGCGAGCAACATTTCCGCGCCTGGGGCGATCTGCTCTACAGCGTGCAAACAGGCAAGCCGGCCTTCGACAAAATCTTCGGCCAACCCGTCTTCGAGTATCTCTCGGAGCATCCGGACCAGGCCGCGATCTTCGACAAAGCGATGGTCGGAGTCCACGGACGGGAAACAGCCGCGATTGTCGATGCTTACGACTTCTCGGCCTTCATCTCAATCGCCGACATCGGCGGCGGCAACGGCAGCACGCTCTCCGGCATACTTGCACGCAACCCGCGTCTCCACGGCACGCTCTACGACCTGCCCGGCGTCATCGGCCGGGCGAGCAAAAGCATCGAGACGTCGGGCCTGTCGGATCGCATGCACCTGGTGGCCGGCAATTTCTTCGAGTCGGTTCCCGGCGGTGCCGACGCCTATTTCATGCGGCACATCATCCACGACTGGGACGACGAAAAGGCGGGCCGCATCCTGGAAAACGTCCGCCGCGCCATCGGCGAAGACGGCCGGCTGCTGGTCGTCGAAAGCGTCATCCCTCCCGGCAACGAGCCCTTCTTCGGCAAACTGCTCGACTTGACGATGCTTGTCATCCCCGGCGGCCAGGAGCGGGCCGAAGACGAATACCGCACGCTCTTCGGCAAGGCCGGTTTCCGCCTCTCGCGAATCGTGCCCACCCAGGCCGAGGTGAGCGTGATTGAGGGCGTGCCGGAATAAGGGAAGGGGTCGGCAGCGGCGACTTCCGGTAAGGTCCGGCAGGCTTCGCGGTTATCCGGCTTGATTGTCAGCTGACAAAGCCCGTTGAGCCCACCACGCTTGAGCGTCGATTGCCGGGGCTGAGGCCGTCGCGATCCGCTCATAAGATTCAGTTGCCCGGCAAGGATTCGAACCTTGACTAAGTGATCCAGAGTCACTCGTGCTACCGTTACACCACCAGGCAAAAAACGCTATTTTTGCAGTGTATTTCGTGTGTTTGTCCCTGGGTAGTTCGCATCGTTGACAACCCCATGGACAACCGCTAGCCTAAAACGCATGGAAAATGTCGGCCAACGGCCGACAAAACGACAGCTGGGACGTGACCCCGGTTGTCAATGACAACCACCTAGCCCTTGGAGACGGGACGAGGTGCCATGCGGAAGTTTAGCAAAAACCCCCATTCCAGCAACTCGAGCAAGCCGGCCAAGCCTTACCCCGATTTTCCTCTGACGGCCCACCCGTCCGGGCGCTGGTGCAAGAAAATCCGCGGACGGCTGCACTACTTCGGACGGTGGGGAAACAAGGTCGGCAAGCGACTTGTCCCGGTCGAGGCGGTTGACGTCTCCGCGCAGCAGGCTGTCGACCTGTACAACGAGCAACGCGACGACCTGTATGCTGGCCGAACACCGCGCGTCAAAACGGATGGCCTGACGGTCGCAGAACTCTGCAATCGATTTTTGACGTCCAAGCAGGCCAGTCTCGACACGGGGGAGATCAAGGTCCAGACCTGGAAGGACTACTACAAGGTTTGCGGCAAGCTCGTCTCCGTTTTTGGGCGCAACCG
Organism: uncultured Planctomycetaceae bacterium; assembly: GCA_964459965.1. Classification (GTDB taxonomy): domain Bacteria; phylum Planctomycetota; class Planctomycetia; order Planctomycetales; family Planctomycetaceae; genus DASPSM01. The sequence continues at coordinate 4,300 of CAYWOV010000355.1, forward strand.
GCTTGTGAACGACCTCGCGGCCGACGATTTCGAGGCACTGCGAAGGGAATTCTCCAGGGGGCGCGGGCCGGTCTCGCTTGCAAAGGACGTGCGGCTTTCACGGATCATCTTCAAGTACGGTTATGATGCCGGGTTGATTGACCGTCCGGTTCGCTTCGGTCCGCAATTTAAGCAACCGGCGAAGCGTATTCTGCGACAAGCGAGGCAGCAAAACGGAAAACGGATGTTCGAGGCCGAGGAACTCGGCAGGATCATCGGCGCGGCCAAGCAACCGCTCAAGGCGATGATCTTGTTGGCCATCAACGGCGGATTGGGTCAAAGTGATCTAGCAAACTTGCCTGAAGGTGCCGTCAACCTGGAGCTAGGATGGGTCGACCATCCACGAGTGAAGACGGCCGTTGAGCGGAGATTCCCTCTTTGG
>CAYWOV010000356.1:0-4715 GCA_964459965.1 uncultured Planctomycetaceae bacterium
CGCCGCACCGCCAGTCGGGGCCCGTGGCGGCCGATTGGGACGGGGACGGCAAGCTTGATCTGGTCGTCGGTTGCGGTGACGGCAGCGTGATTTGGTACCGCAACGTCGGCACGCGCGAAAAGCCCGCTTTCAAAACGTCGGAGATTCTCGTCGCCGCCCCGAATGGTCAGCCCGAAACGCGAGACCACGGCCAGAGCGTTAAGATCTGCGTCACCGATTGGAACGAGGATGGCCGACTCGATCTCGTCGTCGGCGACGAGGGCGACCAATTCGCCAAGCGATTGGATCCAGCAGAGCAAAAAGCACGGGTCTCGGCGCACAACCGACAGGCGGATTATTTCAAGGAGTGGGCCAAGGATTTCCGCGACTTTCGCCAACTGGCCGGGCAATCTGTGACGCAGGGCACCGCCGACAGACAGGTTCGCGAAACCCGACTTAAATCCGTCCGCGACAAGCTTGTCCGCCTCAACTCGCTTCGTGAAATGTCTTACGACGAGGAGGAGGAACTTGCCGAGCGACGGCAGACTCATGGCCGGGTTTGGCTCTACCTGAGAAAGCCGGCCAAATAGTCTTGTTCCTCAATTGTGATTCACGCCCGCAGGCGAATCCGGTTTGTCGATCCCTTCGCCCATCACAGGAATGTACGTTGTTCGAAAGACCTTGATGCGATATGTTCGTGGTACAAGGGACCGACGCATCGCGGCCGAAGAGGACATCATGAGCGACGTATTGATCGAGACCGAAAACACCAGCTCGTCTTGGGACGCGCTTGCCGGGAGGATCCTGTCTGGTCATCGCCTGACGCGAGAAGAGGGGCTGGAAATTCTGCGGTCCGGCGAATTTGAACTGCCGTCGCTTCTCGCAGCGGCCTTCCGGGTCCGCCTGCATCATTTTGGACGCAAGGTGCACCTTTATTATTTGAAGAATGCTAAGAGCGGCCTTTGCCCGGAAGATTGCGGTTACTGCTCGCAGTCGATCGTGGCCGACACGGCCATCGACCGTTATCCGCTCTTGAACGAGACCAAATTGCTGGAAGGAGCGAAGCAAGCGTCGGAAATGCAGGCGCGGACCTATTGCATTGTTGCCTCGGGGCGGGGGCCGTCGGATCGCGAAGTGGATCATGTGGCCTCAGTTGTCTCGAAGATCAAGTCGCAGTTTGGATTGCACGTGTGCTGCTGCCTCGGGCTGTTGTCGTCGGAGCAGGCCGGCCGACTAAAAGAGGCGGGGGTCGACCGGATCAATCACAATTTGAACACCAGCCGCCGTTTTTACGGCGATATTTGCTCGACCCACTCGTTCGACGATCGGCTCGAGACGCTGCGCGTCGTCCGTGACGCGGGCATGGAGCTTTGTTGCGGACTGATCGTCGGTATGGGTGAGACCGACGACGACGTGGTCGACGTGGCGCACGAACTCAGCGAGATCGGTGTCGAGTCGATTCCGGTGAACTTTTTGCACGCCATTTCCGGCACGCCGCTGGAGAACACGCACCGTCTCAATCCGCGTTATTGCCTCAAAGTGCTATGCTTGATGCGGCTGGCCAATCCGGCGACGGAGATCCGTATCGCCGGCGGCCGCGAAGTCAACTTGAGGTCGCTCCAAGCGATGGGGCTGTACCCGGCCAACTCGCTTTTCGTCAGCGATTATCTCACGACCAAGGGACGGCCGGCCGAAGAGGACTACCGCATGGTCGCCGACTTGGGGTTTGAAATCGTCGTCGGCGACGCGTCACGTTCCGATGCGCCAGTCGCTCGGACGTGAGACTCGGCCCGGGGGAAGCGGCGAATGGATTTCTCCCCAGAGTTTGATGTTTCGGGTCAGCACGTCACGGTCATGGGACTGGGGCGATTTGGCGGCGGAATCGGGGCGGTCCGCTTTTTGACCTCGCGCGGAGCCCACGTGACGGTGACCGACCTGTTGACGGCCGACGAGCTGGCCGAACCACTCGCCCGGATCGCCGACTGCCCGGTCGAAGCCTACCACTTGGGTGGCCACGTCGAGAATGATTTTGTAGACACGGATCTCGTCGTCGTCAATCCGGCCGTTCCGCCGACGAATCCCTTTCTCGAAGTGGCGCGCAAATCGGCGGTTCCCCTCACAAGCGAAATCAGCCTGTTCTGGCGTTTCCATCCGGGCCGGACGCTCGCCGTTACGGGCAGCAACGGCAAATCGACCACCACGGCGATGACTCATGCGATCCTCGAGGCGGCTGGGTTGCCGTGCCGACTTGGTGGGAACATTGGCCGCAGCCTGCTTCCCGAAGTCGACGAGATTGCCCCGCACGAATGGGCCGTCCTCGAATTGAGCAGTTTTCAGCTCGAGGATCTCGACCGCATTCCCGCCAGCCCGAATGTTGCCGTCGTCACAAACTTTAGCCCGAACCATCTCGACTGGCACGGTTGTCTGTCGGCCTATCGCCGGGCGAAGCAAAGTATCCTGCGTTGGCAGTCGCCTGACGATGCGGCCATTCTCAATCAAGACGATGCCGACGTCGCCGAATGGGCAACATTCGGGCGGACGCTTTGGTTCGGATCGCGCGACCTGGGCCGAGACGGGATATTCGAGGATGGGGCGGACCACTTGCTGCGCCTCGACGGACGTGTCGAGCGGTTTCCACTTCGAGCGTGGGTTTCCCTTCCAGGACGCCACAACCTCCACAATGCCATGGCAGCGGCGTGTGCGGCTGTCGTTGCGGGGGCCGACCTCGACGCCGTTCGCCGCGGCTTGGAAGGGTACCGTCCGCTTCCGCACCGCCTTGAATGCGTCGGCAAATTTGCAGGCCGCACCTTCTACAATGATTCCCTGGCGACGACCCCCGAGTCGACCATCGTCGCGCTCGAGGCATTCTCGGAACCGATCGTGCTGTTGGTCGGAGGGTACGACAAACAGATCGATCTGACCGGGTTGGCGGGTTCGGTCGCCCGCCGGGTCAAAGCGGCGGCCCTGATGGGGCAAACGGCCGAGGCACTAGGGTTCCTTATTGACTTGGCTGCCAAGTCCGATGGTCCGGCGACCCAGGAATGCGAATCGTTTGAAGAGGCCTTCGCTTGGGCCGTCGACCACTCCGAACCGGGTGACGTCGTGCTCCTTTCCCCCGGCTGCGCGAGTTACGATTGGTTCCGCAATTACGCCGAGCGGGGCAGGCGATTTGGCGAATTGGTCGAGGCCTGGCGTCCCGTGATGGCCGAAGGCTGACAGACCGGCATCTCCTGCTATACTGTTGTTTCGTCATTCTGCGGCACGTGAGACGTTCGATCGGCGGCCGCTTTTCGTTCGATGCTCTCCGGCGCCCTCTTTATTGGAGTTCACTACATGAAACAGCGCTCTTTGGCCCAAGCCGTCGTGTTCCTCTTTCTCATGGCGTCCGTCGCCTTTGCCACGGCCCCGCCACAACACTCCGTGTTTCTCTCCAATGGCGTCAAAATTCACTACATGACGGCGGGCGAAGGCGATCCGGTTGTCTTGATCCACGGTTTCTGCGCCAACGCCCAAAACAATTGGGTCCTGCCGGGCATTTTCGACAAGCTCAGCAAGCATTACCACGTGATCGCACTTGATAACCGAGGTCACGGCGCGAGCGGAAAGCCACACGAAGTCGATAAGTACGGCATGGAGATGGTCGAAGACGTGGTGCGGTTGTTGGATCATTTGAAGATCGAAAAAGCGCACATCATCGGTTATTCGATGGGCGGATTTATCACGGGAGCCTTGGTGGCCACACACCCGGAGCGCATCCTTTCGGCGACCATGGGTGGTGCAGGCTGGAGCCAGGACAGCGACGACCATACGGTCATCGACGCGCTGGCGAAATCGCTCGACGAGGGGAACGGGATCACCCCGCTGATGAAGGCGCTCACTCCTCCTGGTCGGCCGCAGCTTTCGGAACAGGAACTCAAAACGCGCAATCAATTCGTCATGCTCGCCAATGATCCGAAGGCGCTCTCGGCTTGCATTCGTGGCATGCTCAAGCTCCACATCGCGCGTGAGACCCTGCAGAAAAACAAAGTGCCGGTCCTTGCCGTTGTCGGCGATCTCGATCCGCTCAAGAAAGGCGTCGACGCGATGGACGGCGTGCTGAGCAATCTGACGGTTGTCATCGTCAAAGGCGGCGATCACATGAGCACGATCCGTAGCCACGTTTTCGAGCAGTCGATCGAGGATTTTCTGGCCGCCCATTCCAAGCACCCAGCGACCGCTTCGGCCAGCAAGTGACGGCCGGCGACTGACGATCGTTTTACGAGGACTCAATCGTTCACGAACGGCTCTCGGTGCGCACCTATGGCAATCGCTGCTGAACAGGCCCATTCGCTGCTCAAGGCAACGGTCGGCGTGGAAAGTCTGCCCGGTGATTGGCATACAGTTACTCAGGATCAGATCGACTCGTTTGCGCGGACAACGCTGGACACCCAATTCATCCACACCGATCCGGTTCGCGCTGCGCGCGAGTCGCCGTTTGGCACAACCATCGCTCACGGATTCCTGACTCTCTCGATGATTTCGTACCTGGTGCGAAGCATCCCGCGCCCGGCGGATGACCCCGATCGGGCCCGGCTCGTCGGAATCAACTACGGACTGGAACGGGTTCGCTTTCCGTCACCCGTGCGGGTCAATTCGCGAATCCGCGCACGCCAGTCGCTTCTCAATGTCGAAATCAAAGACGAACGCACGCTCCAGTTGACGCACCGGATCACTGTCGAAATCGACGGAGAGCAAAA
>CAYWOV010000357.1:0-4715 GCA_964459965.1 uncultured Planctomycetaceae bacterium
GCGCAGCTCAAGCGCTTGCCGCCCGAACATCCAATCTACCGAGCCGAGTATCCCCTCGATCCGGAAGCGACAGAGCTTTGGGGAGTCGACTTCGGCTGCCGGACTTCGTTTGTCTATGCACCGCAAGATCATTCCTGCTTGTGGGATAAGTGGTCGTTTCAACCCGTCGCCAGGCGGACAGCGAAGTTTAATGGACTCTTGCTCCGCTCGATGCGGGTTGGCGTTAACGTGGTCGCGTATGCCACCGGCCGGGAACCGTACGACAAGCTCGACGCTCCGCAAGAGGAGGCAACAAGCCGAACTCAGGACCGGGTTGAGCGCGGACTCCTGCAGGTCGCCAAACTGCGGCACACTGGTGACTGGGACGCCGCTCCGCGAGCGCTGCACAACGTGCTCATCGCGCTCAACCGTCTTTCCGGCAAATTGGCGTCGACGCAGCAAAAGAACCTCGTTCCCTCCGACGAAAACCTCCGCAGCTATCCGTTGGCCTACCTTCACGGCCGCACGGCCTTCCAATTCAGTCCGCAGGAGATCACGAAGCTCCGCGAATATCTTAACGGCGGCGCGGTGCTTTTCGCGGACGCCTGCTGCGGCTCGCCGCAGTTCGATCAAAGTTTCCGCACCCTGGTGCAGCAATTGTTTCCTAATCAGAAGCTCGAGCGGATCCCCATCACGCACGAATTGTTTTCGCAGGGGATCGGCTTCGACATCCGCAAGGTCAAGCGGCGCATCCCCCAAAGCGGCAACTTGACGGATCCGCTCGACCCGACGCTCCGCGAGGGGGAACCGTTCTTGGAGGGAATCCAGATCAAGGGCCGCTACTGCGTGATTTACAGCAAGTACGATTTAAGCTGCGCGCTCGAGCGGCAAGCATCGGTCGCCTGCGCCGGCTACGATCACCACGACGCGGTCCGCATCGCGGTCAACGTCATCCGCTACGCCCTGCTGCAGGATATCTCGTACGCGGAAAAAATTCGGTGAGCAGGAGGAGCCTCTACGATTGCGGAGGACCGATCCTCGGGCTTACTTTTCTTCCGCCAGTCTCCCGATCAGCGCGACGACCTCACGTTCCAGGCACGGCATTGCCTCTTCCGGCCCGGCGCAATCGAGGTCGTGAACTTCCCAGAATTCGACCCGCTCGGGCCAGGTCGGAAAGCGGCGTTCAATCATGGGACGATGTTCGGTCGCTTTGACCGCAACGATGTGATCCGCGTTTTCAAAATCGCGAAGACTCGCCGACATCGGCAGCCTTTGGCCGCCTTCCAAGGGAATTCCCAGGTCGCGGAGCCGCAGGATCGTGTGCAAAGAAAGAGGGCCCTGATTGCAGGGGTCGAGGCCGAGCCCGCGCGAGGTGGCTTGCCACTTCAAACCGCGCTGAGGCGCGTGCCAATTGAAAAAGATTTCGGCGAACCGGCTGCGATAATAGTTGCCCGTGCAGAGAAACAGGACCGTCTTCATGGGTGGGTGGGATCCGCGAGCCGGCCCAGAAATAGGACCGCGCCGTTGCGGTTGTCTCGAATGGCAAACACGAACGGATGATCGGCCCGAAAAACGGCGGGCTGCTGAGGCTTCGGTATTCGCATGGCCATCGCCCTGATGACAACGCCGGTCGCCGCGGCTGCCTCGGTTCCCTCTTCGTTCACGTCGACGAACGCCTTGTGCAAAACGGCGGAAATGTAAAAATCCCGAGCCCCGTCCATTCCGGAGAAATCGGCCACTCGGGGACTAAAGGCCGCCGTCATTCCCATCGACTGTAGCATTGGGCTGAGTTCCAATTGGGCCGTCGTCTTGAAGCGCGGCAGGTAAACGATGACTTCCTGCGACACCAGGCCGTGCGTCCATTTCTGCCAATTGTCGAAAGTCAACCGGGCTTCGAGGTCTGCGAGCCCGTCCGGCTTTTCCGGCAGCAAGGCGACCATGGAGAGACTGCCATCGGCGTACGGAAGTTCGAGAATTTGCAGACCGTCGACTGCGGCATAACGGAAATGATGCCGCGTGTGCATCAGCGGAGCTTTAATTTTCTGCTCCGCCGAGACTCGAAAATCCTCATCCTTCGTCAGGTTCTGCTTGAAAGGATCGGTCCAGCTACCTTTGAAATACACCGCGTTGGTCAATACCAGACGGGCGCCGCTGAGCACGGCGGCCGAGAGGATCAAATCTTTGATCTTCCCGGCGGTCTGGGCCTCGACCCATTGGTTGATCGTCTGGCGGGATGGTTCGGCGTGACGCGCGAAATCGAGCTGTGCCAGTTCGGCCCCGTAGTCAGTGCGCGTCACCGTGAGGTACGCGGGCAGAAACTCTTGGCCGGTCTGGGCCCACAGCCGATTGGCTACGCTGAGCTGAAACCCCTGTTTCGGTCCGTTCGACTTCCAGGAGGCTAAAAGCGTCCGCATTGCCGCGTTTAGCTCCTCATTCGGCATCTCGAAATGTAAAGTCTTTGCCATTTGAGCGGCCGTGTCGCCCGACGCGCCCGCCAACGTCATCGCCAAGGCCGTGGAGATGCTGGTGGGAGAAAAGAAGAGGTTGCCCTGATCGGCACGAAGGCGGCCGTAAAGATCGAACGCAAAGTGATTGCTGCTCTGCACAACGCTCGTGGTTTCCGTTTTCGTGCTGTCCACGTTTTGCCCTCGCGGTTGAGTCTGAGCGTCGATAGTTCCGGCAGAGCCGGCTATTGACCCCAAAAAGATGGCAAGCAGTAAGCTCTCGGAAGTCCGTGCAGACATGGTTTTCCTTTCCATGGCAGATCCCGGCCACGCGAATGGCCATCATCGTTCGTTGGCGGCCGCGTTGCCAGCCTGAGTCCGATCCGCAGGCCAACGGCCTTGTCGCAGCCCCATGTTGCTAATTCTACGCGGGAACCTGCACTTGATCGTGTGCTTGTTTCGCTTTATTGGCGGCGCTAGAATGACCCCGGTCGACGTTCCGATTCAGGGCCGCGTCGCTGGCCTTGAGCGCCAGGCCGTCTCTCCGTCGTTCCTCGACGCTGTCCGACCCTGCACACACGGAGCCCGCATTGATGTTACCCCGGCGTGAGATCTTTCCCCACGTCATCGAAATGAACCTGCAGGCGCGACGGCGGCTGGGTTGCTGCGTGTACCTCGTGTTCCATGAATCGGAGTGGATGCTGATCGACATCGGTTACGAAGACACCGTCACCGAAATCGTCGACATGATCCGCCAAATGGACTTTTCGCTCGCTCACTGCAAATACCTGGTCGCGACGCATGCCGACGTCGATCACATCCAGGGGCTCAAGAAAGCGAAGGAACTCCTTCCCTCGGCCGAGACCGTCGGTCATCCGGAAACCAGGCGGCTCCTGCTGCAAGGCGACCGGGTGATGACCTACGCCGAGATCTCAGCCCAACGCATTTCGATCGATCTGCCGACGATCAAGCTCGATCGCACCATCGACGAAGGCGACATTCTCAAGGTCGGCGGCCGCAATGTCGAAGTTTGGCACACTCCGGGGCACACTCACGGCCAACTCTCGTTCCGCCTGGGGGATCTGCTCTTCTCCGGAGACAACATCTACCGCGACGGCTGCGTCGGAAATATCGACGCCCATCACGGATCGGATATCCCCGCATTCATCAAGTCGCTCGAGCGGATTCGAGACAGCAACATCAAGTGGCTGCTGCCGAGCCATGGTCCCGTCTTCCGCAAGGAAAATGCTCTGCTCGAATCGACAATCGAGCGACTGCGCGGCTATCAGCACATGGCCGACTTCGGAACGTGTGCGGTCGATTGGCCCCTCTTGGACGAGTGGGACGCTGAACTCGCTCGCGGCGACGTGCCGACCAAGGATTGATCGGCGGCGGATGTCGGAAGCTGTGATGAGATTGCTTCGCCGATGAGCCAAATCAAACGACCCAAGGCGGTCAGGCCGCGACCGCGCGTGCTGCACTTCGAGCGCAAACGGCAGCCGCTGGCCAGTCGCCGCGTGTTTGCCACGCGGCTTGCAGGCAGCCTGGCCCTCTCGGCGGCGCTAATCCTTCTGTCCCTCCTCGGCGGCATGGCGGGCTATCACCACTTCGAAAAGATGCCATGGATCGACGCCTTCGTGAATGCCGCGATGATCCTCTCGGGCATGGGCCCCATCGGGAATTTACAGACGTGGAACGGCAAGGCGTTCGCGGGTTTATACGCTCTTTACAGCGGGCTGATGCTGATTTTGGCGATGGGAATTGTCATCGCCCCCATCGTGCATCGCGTGCTGCATCGGTTCAACCTGGAAGACGAAGACGCGAAGTAACCGGCTAGTTCTTGCCGCTTTTGCCGTCAGGTTTCGGAGAGCCCTGGGCCGAGTCGAAGATCACCCCGCGGCGTGCCAGGCCGGCGAGAGTCGACTCGTCGAGGTCGAGCAAGTCCGCCAGAGCGGTCCGCGTGTGCTGGCCCAATGAAGGGGCCGGAATCGAACGACCGCCGGGAGTCTCCGAAAGCTTGATGGGTGGTCCCGTCACGCGGTGCGGACCGATCGTGGGGTGATCGATCAGGGGGAACATGCCCCGGAATTCGCTTTGTGGATCTTCCACCACCTCGCGCAGATTCCGCACCAACGAACAGGGAACGCCGGCGGCACGCAGCCGGCCGAGCCAGTCCGCCGCCGGGCGCCGGCGAAAGACGTCGAACAGGATCGCCTCGAAGGCTTGGCGATTCTTGACCCGCAGCCCATTGGTCGCGTAGTCCGGATGTTTTTCCAAGTCGGGTCGATCGAT
>CAYWOV010000358.1:0-4714 GCA_964459965.1 uncultured Planctomycetaceae bacterium
TCGTGGCCGGTCGCGAAGGAAAGCACAACGAACCGCCGTCGTGGCATGGACCCGGTCACCATCACGAAGCCGAAATGCAGAAGGCACTGGCGCTCTTGACTCCCGAGCAAGCGGACCGCTGGCACGAGTTGACCGGCCCGCGCTTCGCCGGTCTCAGTGAGTTACAGGATCCGCACGGTCACGACGGACCGCATGACGAAACGCGACAACTGAATTAACTCAAACGAACCAGGAGACTGTTCGATGAATCCGATCGACGGCGTTTTCTCACGACGCAATTTGTTGCGTGGCGGCCTGGCACTGGGGGCGTCGGCCTTTTTTGTTCGCGGCGCGTATGCCGAGGAGCTGGCCCGCACTCCCAGCCTGACGGAAGGACCGTTCTATCCGCCCAAACTCCCGCTCGACACGGATAACGACCTCTTGATCATCAACGATAAGATCACGCCGGCCGTGGGCGAGGTGACACATCTTTCGGGCCGCGTGCTTTCCACAAGCGGCGAGCCGATGCGGAACGCCGTCGTCGAAATCTGGCAATGCGACGGCAATGGCGTCTACCTCGCGCAGGAGGACGCCGACGGCCGGGACGCGAATTTTCAGGGCTTCGGCCGGTTCCTGACCAGTTCCACTGGCGAGTATTACTTCCGCACGATTAAGCCGGTCCCCTATCCCGGCCGCACGCCGCACATTCACGTGAAGATCAAAAAGGGCGACCGCGAACTGCTCACGACCCAATTTTTCATCAACGGCCATCCGCAGAATCGGACGGACGGAATCTTTCAGGACGTGGGCGGGCCCTTGGAACGTGAACTCGTCCTGGTCGATTTCAAACCGATGAAGGATTCGAAAGTCGGCGAGCTGACGGCTCGGATGGATGTCGTGCTCGGCCGCACGCCGGAAGAGGCGCCCCACGACGAGCGACCGCCTCGAGGAAACAGGCCCCGAGGAAACCGACCGTAACACGTGCCACAACGCCTCTAAAGTCAACTGACGATCAGTCGACCTCGCCTGCTGAGCGGGACCCAGTAAATCGGACAACGAATAGCCATTGAAGGAATGCATCATGCGAAGTGTTTGGAGAATCTGCCTCATCGCCGTTGGCGTCGGGTTGCTAGCCACGGCCGCGTTCGCCCAGCCACCGGAAGAACGCGAGGGCGCTCCAAAGCCGGCACCCAAATCGGGCGCAGATAAAATGGCCGCCGTCGAAGCGATGGTTTCCCGCATGATGGCGTTCGACAAGAACAAGGACGGCAAACTCACTCGCGACGAAATGACCGATTCCCGCATGGAGCGGATGTTCGACCGTGCGGACGCGAACCAAGACGGCGTCGTGACCAAGGAAGAGCTGGTCGCTTGGGCCACAAAAATGGTTGCCGCCGATACCGGCAACCGAGACGAGCGTGGTGGCGGCATGGGTCCGCCGGACGGTGGTCCTGGTGCTCCCGGTGGGCGTCGCGGCCCGGGTGGGCGCGGCCGAGGCTTTGGTGGCTTTGGCGGCCGATCGCAACCTGGCCAGATCATGTCGGCCTCGATCGTTGAAACTCTCAAACTGACCGCCGAACAGAAGAAGGCGGAAGCGGATCTTCAAAAACACGTCGACCAGCAGCTCGGCACGCTCCTAACGGCCAGGCAAAAGCAGCGTCTCAAGGATTTGCAGCAGGGTTCCGGGCCCGGCGGACCGGGCGGTTTTGGAGGGCGCGGTCGCGGTGGACAGGGCGGACCCGGCGGCCCTCCCGGAAGTGGTCCTCCCAATGGCGGGCCTCCTGGGCAAGACGTTGCTCGCGACCGCGGTCCCGGCGGCCCGGGTGGTCCCCCGGATGGAGGCGGTCGTCCCGACGGTGATCGTCGTCGTCCCGGTGGTCCCCCGTCAGATGGCGGCCGACCAGGTCGCGGCTTTGCCGATCGTGGCCCCGGCGGACCTGGCCCGGGTGGTCCTGGGGGATTCGGTTTCGGCGGTCCCGGCCGATTCGGCGGCGGCGGTGGCGCCAGGCCCGGCCAAATCCTGTCGCCCACGGTGGTCGACGAATTGAATCTCAGGACCAAGCAGAAACAGCAACTGAGCACACTGCAAAAAGAAGTCGACGAAAACATCGCGCTCTTGCTCAACGATTCGCAAAAAAAGCAGTTTAAAGAGCTGGCGCAGCGCGCGGGCCGGGGCGGTCCAGATGGTGGTCCGGGCGGCGGCCGACGCGGCGGACCCGGGTTCGGAGGTCCGATGGATGGACCTCCGGGAGGAGACGGTCCGCCAGAAGGTGGTCCGGGACAAAAGGGTCCCAGTGCCCGCGAAACGGGAGACGCGGGGAGCCCTCCTTCCGGCGACAAATTGGCTTCGATTGGCCGCGTGGACATTCAGCCTTCCGGCACGTCGCACGCCGAGAATTGGCCGCAATGGCGCGGACCCGATTACGACGGAATCAGTCATGAAACGAATTTACCGACGACCTGGAGCGAGACGTCGAATGTCGTGTGGAAGCTCGAGATGCCCGGTGTGGGCGGTTCGACGCCCGCCGTCTGGGGCAACCATATCTTTCTGACGAGCCAGGACGGCGACAATGTGGTCATTGTGTGCGCGAGCACCGACGGTAAGCAGCTTTGGAAGCGCCAACTGGGCACGAACCGGCCGATTCGCGGCGACGAGGGGAACGGGGCCTCTCCCTCTCCGAGCACTGACGGCAAGCATGTCTTTGTGTTTGTCGGCTCCGGCCAACTGGCCTGTTTCGACTTCGACGGAAATGAGGTCTGGAAATTCAATGCGCAAGACCGCTACGGCCGTTTCCAGACGCAACACGGCATGCACACTTCGCCGCTCTTGTATCAAGATCGGCTGTACCTGCAATTGATTCATTCGGGAGGCGCCTGGGTGATCGCGCTGGATCCGGCGACCGGCAAAGAGGTCTGGAAAGTCGCGCGTAAGAGCGACGGTTACGCCGAGAATGAACACTCCTACGCGTCGCCCACCCTGTGGCATCACGGAGCGGACGCCTATCTGATCACCCACGGCAACGATTACGCCATCGCGCACCGTCTGACCGACGGTTCGGAGATCTGGCGCGTGGGCGACTTGAACCCCAAAGAGAACTACCGGCCCGACCTGCGTTTCGTCGCCTCGCCCGTGGCCACGCCCGACCTGATCGTGATTCCCACGGCCAAAAGCGGCGCGGTCGTCGGCGTCCGGCCCGATGCCACGGGTCTCGTCACGCCAGGTACGACGGGCGAGTTGTGGCGGATGGAACGCAATAGCCCGGACGTCCCCTCGCCGTTGGTCGTGAACGGCCTGGTCTACTTGTGTCGTGAAACTGGCGTGCTGATGTGCCTCGACGCCAAGACCGGCAAGCAGCTCTACTCACAGCGAACGCACACCGAGCGGCACCGTGCCTCGCCCGTTTACGCTGACGGCAAAGTGTATTTAACGGCCCGCGACGGCGTCGTCACCGTGATCAAGGTCGGCCCGACGTACAACGTGCTGGCCACGAACCGGCTGGAGGACCACTTCACGGCCTCGCCCGCCATCTCCAACGGGCGAATCTATCTCCGCGGCTTCGACTCGCTTTACGCAATCGGTCTTACGAAGTAGGAAAGACGTTTCCGCCGCACCCAGCAACAGGTGCACTTCCGAAGGGAAGCTATGAACGATCAATTTGACAAAAGGCAGCCAATCGTACGCCGCGGGACCAGCACGAAACCGCTCGCCGTGCTCGGCGTCGTCGTGTTCGTCGGCATTTCGCTCTACGCGTCGGCCGCCTTATTGCCGCAGGCCCCAGCCCCGGCCGAGGCTCACGGCGAGACGCAAACACCTCGTGCGGTCGCGGCCGCCGGCGCGTTTCTCGACGCGCTCGACGCCAAGCAACGCGAGAAGGCGCTTTACGAGTTCGGGAGTACGCAGAAATCTCGCTGGTCGAATCTTCCGGTGCGTATGGTGCGGCGCAACGGGATCCGGCTTGGCGACTTGACCAAGCCCCGTACTCTGGCCATGGATGCGGTCGCCGCCGTCCTCAGCAAGAGTGGCTACCAAAAAATCGTCGATATCGTGGACGCGGACCAAAAATTGGCCGATCAAGAGGGCCAGAACGGGCCCGACGCGATGTTCGGTGCCGACCAATATTACCTGGCCATCTTCGGCAAGCCCTCGGCGACAGCGCCCTGGATGCTGCAATTCGGCGGCCATCACCTCGGACTCAACGTGACGGTGATCGGCAAACATTTCGTGCTCACGCCGACACACACCGGCGCCCAGCCGACGCTCTTCGAACGCAACGGCAAGGAAGTACGCCCGCTCGGCGTGGAGAACGACACAGCATTCAAACTGGTGAACGCCCTCGACGAGAAGCAACAGGCCCAAGCCATCATCGGCAAGCGAGCCCAACAAGAACTCTTGCTCGGCCCGGGGCGTGACGGCAGGAAGCTTCCACCGCCGCGGGGCGTCAAAGGCAGCGCGCTCACCGCCGAGCAGCAGGCGATGTTGCTCGACGTGATCGGAGCTTGGGTGACCATCGTCGAGCCCGATGCGGCCGCCGCGCGGATGGCCGAAATCAAGTCCAAGATCGGTGAGACCTATTTTGCGTGGAGCGGACCGACCACTAAGGGCAGCGCGGCCTACTTCCGCATTCAAGGTCCGGCCGTGGTGATCGAATACGCCCCACAGCGAGGCACGGGCCACATTCACACGGTGATCCGCAATCCGAACGACGATTACGGGGTGGCGTTGCTCCCGCGTTAA
>CAYWOV010000359.1:0-3005 GCA_964459965.1 uncultured Planctomycetaceae bacterium
TAGATGACTTGGGTCGCGTCCATGGGAGAGACGCAATGGGCGGCCGTGAGCACGAGCCCTGACGTCCCGACAAAGAATCCGGTCCCCGTCGAATTCCCCGTGCGGACGATCACGACCGAATCGGAGTAGTCGGCCGCGATCTGAGCTGACGTCGCCGGCTTCGATAATCCTCCGTGCCAGGCCGTGAGCTCCGCCAAAGGAGGTGCGGTCGACTTGAGATTCTTGTGCTGCGAGGTCGCCCGTTTTTTCAGAGCCGCTAGCTGGTCCGAAGTGAGGGCCACCGAGGCGCGCAGCAGCGTCTGCTCACCGCTGTTTCCACCGGCCAGGATCATGAGGTGTTTTCCGTCATTCGAGAACAGGACCCGCCGCACCGACAAATTTGCCAGCTCGGGAAGATCGAGCTTTCCGTTGGTCGAGATCGGCTTGCCGGTCTCTGCGTCGAAGAGGGCGGCTGTGCCGGCACCGACGACGGCACCGAGGGGCAAATTCGGATGGAACGCCATGTCAGAGCCGAGACTGCTGCCCCCGGCAGAGGCCAGCTCGTAATCGATCGAGGTCGCCTTGAAATCCAGGGGATTGCAGGCCGAGAATTTCGCGAGCCTGTCCGCTGGAGGGTGCGTCGTCAGTCGACGGCCGTCGTAAGAGATCCGCATCGGGCCGGGACTCGACGCGAGCGGAGTGAAAGCGTGGAATTCCGGCTGCAACGGGGAGTCCAAGTCGAAAACCACCATCACCGCGACGTGAGCGAACCGGTGGGACCACGCCGACTTGAGGAGCTGGAACCGAGCGGCCAGGCAGTCGCCCCCGAGAGCGGCTCGGTCCGCGTCCCGGCGACTGGGTGACGACGATCTGGTCACCGACATGCACGCGATGGATGTACGTGCTCACGAGAAAGCGACCTGACGGATCGACGATGACATCCTGCCCGAGGTCTTCGTCTCCGGCCGTGACCTTGGCGGCCCGTTCGTCGACGACGACAAAAGCGCCGCGAAAGGGGGGAACGCTCCGATCGAGGCGACATAGCAAATCGGCTTCGTGGGATGCAGTGCCAGACCGGTGGGTGCGACATCTTCTAGCAAGACCTTGCGCAAGAGCTTTCCGTGCCGGTCGAGGACTTCGACGCGCGTCGGATTCGCGGCCACGCCGATGACGCCGTTCGAGCGCAAGCCCGCGAGCACATAGCTGGCCGGCAGCGTCACCGCCTCGGTCGACATCGCGCCGTTGTCTTTTAAAAAGTAGAGTTTGTCCCCCAGCACGATTCCGCCAAAACTCCCTTTCTCCGATTGCACGGGAACGGCAAATCCGCCGGTCCATTGCCAGCGGTCGGCGCCGGCGTTCTTGGGGCGTGAAGTGACCGCGCTCGTGAATCGGGGTGAAGTGACCGCGTTCGGGGACCGAGTTGTAACAGTACGAGTGACCAGCGTTCCTCGACCCGTACGCACGGTTCTTCGTTCGACGACTGTCGGCTGCTGAGCAATCGGCGTCGATTGGACGTCGGTCAGCTTGATGGTGTGGGTCAGCTCGCGACCGGAGCCCTCCGTCAATTTGACGAGCAAGATCGCTTCGTGGGGCGAGAAGTCGGCGGGAACGTCCCAGGTGACCCGGCCGTCCGGTGAAACCGTCGCTCCGGCCGGGCCGCTCTCGAGTGCGTACTGCACGTTTCCCTGCTTCGACAACACGTCGATCGCATACGACAGCTTTTGCCCGCGCTCGAGGAGGTGCGGCGGAGACGACGCGACGCGGAAGTAATCGATGCCGCTGTTGTCCAGCTCTTCCTTGAGATTGAAATGCTGGATCACGAGCTTCTCATAACCGACCGGGACCGTGACCAAGGCGTCGGCAATCGGCAACCAGAACAGGCGCCGCTCATTCGGCAGTTTTGGATGGAGCCGAGCGCGCACGTCCGACTCGAAATCCGGCAACACAACGTCCTTCACCGTCAACAGTGGGGTGTCGTCGTTGCCACAATGAATCGTCAGCGGGGCTGGGGCAGGCTCGGTGTCGGGGGCAGGGGCCGCACCTCTCCGCGTGCGGGTGGGAACTCTCCTGGCGGATAACCCGGGCATGACCCACGCCATGTAAAACGGTCCCGTGGCCGCCGGCAGCAGGATCATTCCCGAATTGGCCCGTGGCTGGCCGGGAAGGGGTTGGCACTTCAAGTCATATCGCATCGGTCCGGAATAGATCACGTCTCCATCGGCACTCGGAATGACGGCCCGTTGAGTCGTATGCGCGTACGCCGATTGGATGTCGGCGCCGTTGATCTCGAACACAAAGATCCCTGTCGGTGAGGTATTCGTCCTCGACGCGCCGAAGACCTTGCCATCGGCCGACGCCAAGAGACTGACCGATGCATCCCGAAATCCGTTGAGTTCCTTCGTGATGGTCGGCTTGAGCGTTTGCAGGTCAATCACTGCGGTATTCATACCGGCCGCAAGGACCGGTCCCTCGGACGACGATCCCATGGCAATCGCGGGACGGGACTCGCAGGATTCGGTCAGTTCCCGCGCGCCCGTTTTCAAGTCGTAACGGCTGAGGGTCCCCTGCCCGCGCTCGAGGACCACGAATTTCGTCTTGCCGGCAGCAAGCAGGGGATCGCTATCCTCGACCGGCACGAGCTTCGCGATTTGCCTGGCTGCGACGTCGACGATCGCCACTTGTTTGATGCTGGGAAGTGCCGCGACGAGATAGTTCCCTGATCCTCCCACGACGAGCTGTTGCATGGCAGCCGGCAATTGAACGGTCTGGCGACTCCGTGTCGCGGAAGGAGCCGGCGTTGCAGGGGATGAGGAATCTGTGGCACCCGGCTCCGCTGGCTTTTCGATCGTCGCGTTGGCGACATCTGGCGAGGACTTTGCGAGCGTTGCCGCGGCCGCGATTTTTGCGGTCGCAGCAAGCTTTGCAGGGGCCGCAGTCGGCTCTGCCGACGCGCGTGGCGCAGCCGGATTTTGTGCGACGGTTTGCTGCGCGGCATTTGGGGCCGAGAGCAACTTCCAGGCGATAAA
>CAYWOV010000359.1:3105-4712 GCA_964459965.1 uncultured Planctomycetaceae bacterium
CCCTCATTCTACAGGAGGAAACTGAGGTAACGGAGAAGGCTGAAGCATTTCTCTGTTACCACTGTTCAATAATTCGTTTCAATAATTCGTTTTCTGTCTTTCCTTGGATGCCTTGGTGGTAAAAAATCTGCATTCCTCCGAAATCGATTTGGTGCGGAGAGCGAATCGCCGATTTGCGCAGCGCTGCGAGCGACGCTCGGTCCGTGCAGGTCGATGGCCCTTTTTGTAATTGGCCGTCACGCTGTTTGCGCAACGTGCGATATTGTTGACCGCAATCGGGGACGAGCGGTGGAGCCAGCGACCGATACTGTCGAAAAAAGACCGGCCGAACTCGGGTTGTGGGATGCTGTCAGCGTCATCGTCGGCATCGTGGTCGGCGTGTCGATCTTCAAGGCTCCGCCGACCGTTTTCAGCAACGTCGGCAGTGCGTGGCAGGGAGTCGCCATTTGGGGTTTGGGCGGGCTCGTGGCGCTGGCCGGCGCGCTGTGCTATGCCGAGCTGGCGACGACCTATCCGGGGTCCGGGGGCGATTACATTTATCTCAATCGGGCCTACGGGTCGCTGGTGGGGTTTTTGTTTGCGTGGACGCGCTTGGCGGTCATTCTCACCGGCAACATTGCGGCACTGGCGTATGTGTTTGGCGATTACGCGGTCAGTCTTTTCGGCAGCGAAGCCCGGGCGGCTGTCTGGTTTGCCTGTGCGGCCGTCGCCGGGTTGACGTTGTTCAATGTCGTCGGGCTCAAGACGGGCAAGTCGCTGCAGAATTTGCTCAGTGCTTTGAAAGTGTTGGGCCTCGCCGGACTGTTGGTGGCCGGGCTGGTGAAAGGGAGTGCGGTCGCGTGGCGCGTCAGTCAGCCGGTGAGCGGGCCGGGGTTTGGGTTGGCGATGATTTTGGTGCTCTACGCCTACGGCGGATGGAATGATGCCGTGTTCGTGGCGGCCGATGTCCGCGAGCCACGCCGCAACATGCCGCGGGCCCTCGTGCTGGGGACACTGCTGATTGTCGCGCTCTACGTGTTGGTGAATGCGGCCTTTGTGTCGGCTCTCGGTTTTGCCGGACTGCGCGATTCGCGGACGCCGGCGGCCGACGTGTTAGGGCTGTGGCTCGGCGCACGGGGCGTGGCAGGCATGAGCCTGATGGTGATGGTGTCGGCACTCGGGGCCGTGAGCGGCTTGATCCTTGCCGGCTGTCGCCTGCACGCCAGCGTGGGGGCCGATTACCGGATCTTCTCCTGGTTGGGGCGCTGGAATACGAGGCTCAACGCGCCAGTGTACTCGCTGGTAACGCAGGCGCTCGTGTCGGTGTTGCTGATCGTCGCCGTGGGGACGGAGGCGGGCCGGGATGTGATCGACCGGACCGTGACCACCGTTGGGCTGCCGGCATTGCCGTGGAGCCAGTACCAGGGAGGCTTTGACACCCTCGTGGCCGGCACGTCGCCCTTGTTCTGGTTCTTCTTCTTGCTGACGGGCGTTTCGCTGCTCGTGCTGCGGTTCAAAGATAGCGACCGAGTGCGGCCATTTCCCGTGCCGCTCTATCCGATCGTGCCGCTCGTCTTCATCGCCGCCAGCGGCTACATGCTCTACGCGAGCGTGGTCTATGCGGGGGC
>CAYWOV010000360.1:0-4699 GCA_964459965.1 uncultured Planctomycetaceae bacterium
GCTGGCCCGGTGGCCGCGTAGCTCGAACCTGGACGGTTCGAGCGACAGCGTTGCGGGAAGGGGCAGGGGAGTCTTGGCCTTTTTTGAGACGGCCGAGGATCGCTTCGACCCGGGCCTGGCCGGCTGGCTTTCGGCAGCGAAGGTGCAAACGGGAGCAAGTGCCGTCGCGGCAAGCGTACCCCACAGGACCGTGCGGGCAAGCGAGTAGCGCCGAGTGGAGCGAGCATTCTGCAGGATGTCATATCCCATGGCTGTTTCCTTCATCAGGAATTTGCGCTTGCGGCGAGCGAACTCATTCCTCTCGCCTTCCCCTTTGTGCCCACCGAAGGGCTATTCGACCGCGATCCCTTTCAGCGGGATCTTTGACGAAAAACTGGCGTTGCCGACTTTGGCTTGAGCGACAAGTTTCACATTCTTGAGCGCCCCCAGGGCCGCTTCTGGAGCGGCCGAAAGGACGAGTTCTTGTTGGTTGGCGCCGGGAGCGACTTTGGCCGGCGACGCCTGGATTCCCTTTGGCAGCTGCGAACAGGCCAGAGCGATCTCGCCCTTAAAGGCCGGATTGCGAATCGCAGTCACTTTGAGTTTCATCTTGCCTTTGCGGACCAATTTGCCCGACTCGGCCGCGACAGAAACGTGGAACGGATCCTCGAGCTTCAAGGCAATTCCAGAAGCCGGCTGCGTGAGCGGTTGTTTGGCTTTCAACGTGCCGGAGAGCACCGTGGTGAACTCGGCGAGCGCGGCCTGATTGTCGGCGGCGAACGTGATGTCGACCGAGGACGCACCTTTCGGGATTGGCTTGAGCGCGGCTGTGATGCCCGGCGGAAGCGGATCCTTCGGCTTTGTGGGCGGCGTCGGCTCGGGATCGTGGGGAGCAATCGCCAAAGCGATCTCGTCGTCGAAGCCTTTTTGACGCTCGGCGATCACCTTGACCGTCGCCGAGAGATTGCGGCCGAACGTCAGCTCGGCCGGTTCCGTTCGCAGCACAAAGGGTGCGGAGGGGCCGATTCCCAACGCCGTCGCGCTCGACAGCGATTCGGGAGGGTAGGGCATGCCGCCCAGATTTGTTTTCAGTACTTCCGTGATTGTGGCCGACGTTTGGAACTCAGCATTCCGGACATGGGCCGAGCCAACGATGCGGACGGGGTGGACTCGACCGACCGTCGCACCGGCAGCCGCCTGCAGCGAAAGCACGACGCTGTCTTGGCCGGGACCGATTACCGCTCTAACACTCGTCACGCCCTTGGGCAGGTCGACCGCTTTGACCGCGATAGGTCCGATATACCGCGAGCGCGCGGCCGTCACCGTGACGAGTGCCGTGCCCCCCGTTGGAATATTCATCGAATCGGTCGAGGCAGTCAGCGAAAAGCCCGCGTCGGACGGGGCAGCATCAATGTGGTAGGCGTACCGGGGTCCGCCGCGATGATTGAGGTCGAAAACTTCGACGACGTAATCGCCGTCGGCTGGAAACGTTGTCGAAAGAGTCGCCTCGGCCGGACCGGCCCCCTCGGCGTACGCAAGCTGATTCCCGTCGGCTTGGGTCACTCGCAGAACGACATCCGCGGGCGAACCGAGCCGCCGCGCGAAGGCCGTAAAGTTTGCCGTTTGGCCCGCCTTGGCCCGAAAGACGAAGTGGTCGACGTCTCCGGGTTTCTGCAACCGGCCATTCAGGTTGGCGCCGAACTCGGCGCGAGTGGCCGTCTTGCGATCGTCGTTCGGTTCTGTCTCGCTCGCTTCGTGCCGGTCCGAAAGGAGGACTGTGGCAAAGCCGGTCGTCGAACCGCCGACGAATCGGGCGGGGACGTTGAGCGCGACGAGCAGCGGGTCGGACGGCACTTTGACATGGACGGGCTCGATCTCCGCGCCCGACTTGTCAGCGAAGTGAAAGGTGACTTCGCTGCCGCGAGTCGCACCGAGCGGCGTGGCCACGGTCGCACCGGGAAAATCGCCGATGCGGAGATGGAACT
Organism: uncultured Planctomycetaceae bacterium; assembly: GCA_964459965.1. Taxonomy (GTDB): domain Bacteria; phylum Planctomycetota; class Planctomycetia; order Planctomycetales; family Planctomycetaceae; genus DASPSM01. Next base: position 1,965 of record CAYWOV010000360.1, read on the forward strand.
GGTAATTGCCGCCGCCTTGGTTCAGGTTGTCTTCGATGGCGAGCACGTAATCGCCCGCTTTGGCAAACGTATGGTCGATCGCTGCGTCTTCACTCAGGCCGGGCAGATCGTCGGAGTAAGCGATTTCACGGCCGGAGGCGTCGAAGAGACGCAAGGTCGGGTCGAGGGCCGAACCGATGCGTCGGGCGAAGATTTCCATCGCGAGCCGCTGCCCGGCTTCGACGTGGAACTTGTAGAACTGGCTCGTGAGGGCGTCGACGGTTCCATCAATGGCGGCCGGCAGGCTCACGTGCTGTGCGGTGGCTGGAGTCGTATTCCCCGCTTGCTGAGAGAAGACGGGCAGATCGTCGACCAGGACGATCCGCAGCGGCGAGATCCCCTGGTTGGTCGCAACTCGCGCCCCGTAGATGCCGGGAGGCGTGTGGGGTGGAACCGTGACCCGGAAGCTCACCTCTCCCGGGTTCTTGCCGTTGTTGGCCTTTTGAGTGAGACGATCCTGGCAGAGGAAGCTTGTCCAGAAATGAGGTGCGCCCGCCAGGTTGCCGCCGCGTACCACGAGGTCTTGAGTCTGACCCGGTCGCAAACTCAGTGGCGAAAGCGACGAGATCGCCGGCGCTTGAGCCTCTGCCGTCGGCGAACTGAAAGTCAGACCGGCCGCAGCCTCAGCGGCAAGAACAAGAATGACCAAGCGGCAGCGCAAAGGCGAACGCATGCGGCGGGGTCTCTCGGGCGGGAGGGTGGGGCGGGACACGTACACACGTCAACACGTGTTGATGCATGGGCATAATAGTGCGTCCCAGGGGTGGCCGTCAAAGGAAAACGGGCTTTGGGTGACAGCAGACCGGTGGTTAAGGTGCCGATCGACGCTCGTAGACGGTCATTACGGTACGAACGTTCTCATGCGGGCTCAGGTCCGGATCGTCCCAGCGGTAGGTGATTCGATTCGCACGATCGACTTCGACCAGTCCCACCAGCTTGAGCTGCCTCGCCTGGTAGTCGACGAACCAGTTCGCGACCGTCATGTCGGCATTCGGCGGGGGAAGCCACGAGGCCTTCAGATTGACGAAGATGACATACTTGGGATGGGCGGCCTCAACCTCGCGGATCATTTGCTGTTGAAACTGGCGGGCGTAGGGCTGCTTTTCGACTAGCGAATACATGTAGATGAAGCCGGTGGCCGACGGTCGCTGACAATAGAAATAGATCTCCGGCTCCGAGCCGATGACGGCGATCGAATCGTCTGCGTGGGTGCGTGCCCGAATGTAGTCGGCGACAGCGACCGCTTCGATGAACGGATTCTCCTGGTATACGTGTCGACAAGCCTGCTCCGGCTTCATCGTGAGATAAAACGAGCCTTCCATCCCAAAGGCCGTCGCTAAAGGGATCAGCACCACCGCAATGGCGCTGGCCGTCGCCCACTTGGGAAAGTGGGGCTCGAGCCGGTGGCGCACAACAAAAACGGCGGCGCCGAACAGAAAAGCAACGGCCGGCAGCATGAGGATGAAATAGTGTTCTCGAAACGTCAGTCCGGGCAGGACGCCGAGGAATGAGGCAATCAACAGCGCCAGCAGGAACGGTGCGGCGGCTCGAGTACGCGGACTGAGCGGGAGTGCCAGCAATCCCAAACCGGCAACGATCCAGAACACGACGCCATCACCGAGTACGACGCCGAAAGCGTCGGCAAAGTTCCGGAAGACTTTCCCGTTGAGAGGTTCGCCATAATAGCGGGCGTACGAGATCGTCCAGAGCCAGAAGGCGCTCGACGTGTGGGTCGCGAAGAGCGAGGCGAAGAGGACGCCAAATGGCGCAAGCATGCCTGCCAAAAGGGCCGACCCTCTCAACAGCTTTGGCCGCCAACTGCCGGGAGCTTCGTGCCAAGCCCAGTCAGCCAAAATGAAACTGGGGAACACGATTCCCGGCTGCTTCATGATGGGCGCTAGGCCGGCAAAGACGCCGGCCAGGAAATAGAGACTCCAGCGTTGCCGCTCGATGGCACGTTGCAGGCAGAGAACGCCCAACAGCGCGAACAGAACGACAAAGTGCGTGGCGTGACCGGCGAAGCCTAGCGTCCACGGGCTCAGCGAGAGCAAGGCGTACGCGACAGCCGCGGCCGCTGCCGCTACGGGGTCCAAGAGGCGGCGACAGATGAGGAACACCAGTACGATCGCGATCACGTTGATTGCCAGCACGCCCAAATGAATGCCCTCGATCGTTTGGCCGAAAATCGCCTCGAAGAGCGCGTAGCAGTAATACGTCCCCGGCCACTTCATGTTGTAAAGCCGCTCGTAGGGCGGATGCCCCTGCAGGATAAGCTGGCCGGCGTAGGCGTATTCGCCCTCGTCCCGCTCCAACGGCATCGACAGCAAGCGGAGGCGAATCGCGGACGTCGCCACGACGGTGAGCAAGAGTGCAATCAGAGGGCCGAACGTTAGCCGATCCGCTGGTCGTGGACCGGGGGGTTGGATCGATGGGCCGATCGGTTTCGGGTCGGCGATTCGATTGGTGCGCGGCGAGTTCATCGGGTGTACGGGCTGCCAACTCGTTGGCGACGCATTCGTTTACAGCCCAGACGATCTGGGAACATTCGACGGAGGCACAACCGGCACGGGAGTCGGAGCTGTCGGTGCGACTCTTCCGCGTGGAAAACGGCGGGCTGGCGACGCAAGTGGACCAATGAGCCGAGCGCCGTTTGCGGTGCCCACGCGGGGTGGCGCGGGCGCTGACGGCAAATCGAT
>CAYWOV010000361.1:0-4696 GCA_964459965.1 uncultured Planctomycetaceae bacterium
CGCGAGCGTAACGGGTGATGCCGTCGTTATTGCGCCGCCGGCTTCGTCAATGCCCGGTGCCCTCACCTCGAACGCCCTTCAAGTCTGGGACGAAGCAAGTGGCAAACTGACCTCAAATCTAACCTTGGATTTGGGCGATCACCCCGGCAGTTATGACGGCCTCACAAACTACTCGACGCTGGGCACGACGCTGCAAGCGGGAACGAGTTATGACTCCGTGATGATTCAGCTCGATCCCAAGGCTCCGTATCCAACACAGCCGGCGATGGCAAGCATCACCTTTACGAATAAGATTATCGGGGTCGCCCTGTTCGGTACCTCGTTGAACGCCAGCGACATCTATGGCTACCCGAAGACCGTCTATCCGACTGGTATGCCGAATTTATTTCTGCAGACGCGGGGCATTGACTACACGCATGCCGATCGTCTTTCCATTTCGTCAAACGGCGAGACATTGAGTCTGCAGCTTCCGGCGATGTACGGAGTTTTCGATCAAATTCGGGTCTTCACAGCCGTCTCCGGGGCACCGGAGCCGGCGTCATTTTTTGTCTGGTCTGCGATGGGACTCGTCCTTGCGGGTCGCGCCTGTCCGGGCCGTTTGCTTCGTTCGTTCGGCTCTCGACGACGAAAGCTGTCGTCCGAAGGTTTTGTAAAAACTGGAAGAATCTGCTGATCGGGGACTTGACGGAATCTGTACCAGCACATATGGTGCGTTCGGGTCTTGACCATGCCCGAAGGATTACGACGCATGGTCGGATGTATTAGTCGGGCCATCGACGGAATCCGAAATTCATCCGGCGCGGTTAGGTTCGTCCCGTGTTGCGGGACACCTGTGGGAAGCGGGCAACGAACTTTAATCTGACGATCAAACGACTCCACTAGGGGATGGAACCATGCACAAGTTTCTGCTCGTTGGTGCCGCGGCACTGACGCTCTTCTGCGCGTCGCCGACATTTGCCGGCTTCGCGACATCGGTCACGGGAGCCGCTGGTGGCAGCGCAGCTCTGGTTTCCCCGCCGTCATCGGCGTTGGGGGACGTGAGCACCGCCTATCAGGTGTGGAACGAATCAAGCGGCACGATCACCTCGAACATCACGCTTGAGAACAACGGGGCCGTGGGCTCCTATGCGGGAGCGCCGCCCTCCTCTGTCGGCACGCCAACAACGTTGACCACCGGAACGCCGTACGGCTCGACGTTCATTCAGCTGAATCCCGGTATCAACGGCACGGTGCACTCGGGCGAAGCGATCATCATGTTCAGCTCGAAGATCATCGGGATCGCGCTGTCGGGGTTGACCGCCGGTGTGCCAGGAACGCTCGATAAGACGGATGTCTACGGCGCGCCGGGTACGACATATCCGACTAATTACAGTAATCCGAACAACAATCGGGGCATCATCGGCAAGACCAACGATTCATTTGTTATCACCGATGGCGGCTTGGAACTCGAAGTCAAACTGACTGCCAACAATCTTGGCTTCAAAGAGCTTCGGGTCTTCACGGCTGGCTCCGCCAGCGGAGTGCCGGAGCCTGCCTCGCTCGCGATCTGGTCGCTCGTCGGCACGGTCTTCGCCGGACGAAGCTGGTGGCGACGTCAGCGACCCGCGGTCTAAGACCGTGGTGCTCGTCGCGTCTGCGAATTAAATAAAGAGCTGCCTCGTGCCGAGCACGGCGAGGCAGCTCTTTTCTATTGTTGCTTACGCTTTGCAGCAATGCTATTGATGGGCCCCGACGGATCATGGTGACACCGCAGCCTTTGGCCTCTTCGGCTCCGGAAGCGGAGCCATCGGGAGACGCTTCGTCTCGTCTCAATCGGATCGACCGGACGTGGATCGCCCTCGCGCTGGCTTTGTTGGCCGCGATGGTGTGGTCCTATTGGTCGACGTTTGTCGAACTGGTCCAGATTTGGGATTCGAGTCCCGATTATTCGCACGGCTATCTCGTCGCGCCGCTGGCCGCCTGGTTTCTTTGGCGTCGCCGCGGAACGTTGCCTTGGGCTCAACTTGCTCCGAGTTGGACCGGACTTGTGCTCATCGCATTTGCGGCTGTTTTGCGTCTCGTCGCGGCTCGATTCTACTTCCCCGAACTCGACGGCTGTTCGCTCCCAATCTGGCTGGCGGGGGTTTGCTGGCTATTGGGCGGGTGGACTCTCGCCCGCTGGGCCGCTCCGGCGCTCGCGTTTCTGCTGTTCCTCGTGCCCCTGCCGGCCAGCATCGAGACGCTGCTCAGCCAGCCGTTGCAAGCACTCGCCACCTCGATGAGCACCTGGGTCCTGCAATGCCTCGGACAGCCGGCGATTTCCGAGGGAACGACGATTTTGCTCAACGACAATATTTTGGAGGTGGAACGAGCCTGCAGCGGGCTGCGGATGTTCTACGGCATCCTGGCGCTCGCCGTGGCTTACATCATCGTGAGCCGGGCGCGCCTGGGAGTGTCGCTCGTTTTGTTGGCCGCTGTCGCGCCCGTGGCGATCGCCGCCAATGTGATGCGAATTACCTTTACCGGGCTGCTCTACGATTATGTCTCAAGCGACGCGGCCCGGCATTTTTCGCACGATCTGGCCGGCGTGCTGATGATCGTTCTGGCGGTCGCCCTTTTCGGGTGTGTGCTCTGGGCCGCGCAAAAAGCGTTTCGACAATTCCGCCGCAGCCGGTCGCGGGCCTTTGTGCGCATGGCCGTCGCGCTCTTGGTCGTTGTGGCCGCTATCCCCGCTGCCACATTCTGGCACGAATCGCAGCAAGACCGCACGGTCGACAAATTCCTGCGCCGGGCTGACCAACTGGAAGAGGCCGGCAAATCGTCCGAGGCGCTCGTCTATCTCGATCGATACCTCCGCGTCCGCGACAATCTCGAAGTCCGCGTGCGATTTGCCGAATTGGCCGACCGTGTTATCTCCACTCCGCTCCGCCGGCTGCACGTGATGGAGATTTACCGCGAGACGTGGGAACGCGCGCCGGAAAAAATCAACCTGGGCATTCGCGCGGCCGACATTGCGATCGAGCTCGCCCGATATGACGAAGCGCTCGCAGTGGCCGAACGGCTGGCCAAGTCGGCCGGCTCCAGTCCTGACGAGGCGGCCAAGGCCCAAGCCGCCGCCGCGCGGATCAAGGCGCTGGCCCTTCTGGGACGCGCCAATGCACCGGACGTCGTGGGTTCAGAGTCCGAATGGAAATCGATCGTTGCCGCGTTTCAGGAAGCCATCCAGCGAAATCCGCGGGACATCGACCTGGCCGTTCGGTTGGCGGACGTCGATCGTCACCATCTCCGGCAACCCGAAGCCGCCAAACGGCAAAAGCTTGCCGACGACGTGATCGACGCGATGGTCGCCCGCAGCGCCGACCGGCCGGAGGCATGGCTGGCGCGTTACGTTTATCGAAAATCGTTAAAGGCCTCGGGCGAACCCGTTTCGGGCGACGCCGACGCCGATCTCGATCAGGCGCTCGACATCGGAAAGAAACATCCCGACAAGGAGCGGGGCGATGTGCTGCTCTTTGCGGGCCAGCGTGCATCGAATAAGAACGATCGCGCCGCCGCCCGGCAATTCTTCGAACAGGCGACGCGCGTCCAACCTACGGACTTTCGCGGCTGGCTGAGGCTGGGCGAGCTGGCGACCGCCGACGGGACCGATGCCTCGCGCGTGCAAGCGGTCGATATTTGGACCAAAGGCCTGGAGGCCGTGGGCCATTGTGAAATCGATCTCGTGCTGCCCTTGTCGGCGGCCTTGATTCAGTTGCGGCGCTTCGCCGACGCGGAAGAAAAGCTGCGCCCGCTCGACGTGGCCTTGCAGCGTCTCAGCGAACCGGGCCGCAGCCTGGTCGAGCTGGGCGCGACGCGGCTGCGAGCCGGAGCGGCCGCGGCCAAGGGAAATCAAGTGCTAGCCGCCACAATGCTTCGTGACGAGCTGCACGCAACGCGCGAAGGCACCGCCAGCGCCGTGTATCGCACTCCCTTTGCCGACGCCTGGATGCAGCTCGGCGACTATTACACGGACCTGCGTTTTGACGACCAGGCGGCCGACGCCTATGAAACGGCCGGACGTCTCGATCCGGAAGTGGCCGAGTGGCGGTTGAAGGCTGCCCGGGCGACCGAGCGAAACGGCCGGCCCGGCGAGGCGGTGCAGCACTACCGTGAGCTTGCCGAACAGAACCCGAACGACGCGGCCACTTGGCTCGCGCTGACACGCGCGAGTTTTTTGGACCAGATTACCGTGGCCCCGGCCGAGCGCAATTGGCACGAATTCCGCGAGTCCTTCAAAAAAGCCATCGCCGCGAAAGCCAGCGCGGTCATGCTTTACATGCTCGAGGCGGACTATGCCGCGGCAGAGGGACAATTCGATCAGTCGGTCAAGGTGTTGAAAAAGGGGCTCGTCCAAGCCCCGAAAGCTTGGGAGCTGTGGCAATCGCTAGCGCTAATTCAAGAACGGCGAAAGTCCGACGACGGGGTCAAAAAGGCACTCGCAGGTTTTGAAAAATGTGCCTCGAGCCCGGAATCGATCGCCCTGTTCGAGTCGCGGCTCGCCCTGGAAGCCGGCCATCTCGACGAATCGCGCGCCATCTTGTCGAAGGCTCTGGCCACCATTCCCGATAAGGACAAATCGGTCGTAAACACACAGCTGATTGAAATCGATCTGCGGCAAGGAAGGCGGGCCGACGCGCGGCGGCGGCTCGAAGAGCAATCGGCCCGTGAACCGGAAAAT
>CAYWOV010000362.1:0-4695 GCA_964459965.1 uncultured Planctomycetaceae bacterium
ACGATCCGGTGAGGCGCCCGATCCACCAAATGCTTCCACTCGCTGGGACCCGTCGCGTCGATCGCGTCGCCGTCCAGAATGTAGAACTGGGCGGCCGGAGCGCTTGGGTCAGCAACTTTCTGCTGCGCGGCGAGCGTAATGAATGCGACCGAGAGAATGCCCTGCGCCGAAGGCGCGTCCGGACCGAGAATGATCAGGTTGTCGCCCGGCCGGCGGTTGAAATGGATCGGCGTCGGCTGCTTGATTGAGACGGGCTCGCCCAGCCAAAGGGAAAGTCCTTCCTCGGGTCGGCCATTCTCTGAGCTTGCGGTCGTCGCGAACGCCTCGATTATCTTGGCGAGATCCAAATTGTTCTGTGGATCCGAGGCGATGTTTCCCTCGAACACGATCGCCGGATGCGTCGCGATGCCCCTGGCTTCAGTGAATTCCTGGATCTGGGCGAGAAAATCGTCGCGACGATCGTCGGGCAACCAGGCGATTTGAAACGGGTGGTTGCCTTGCAACAGTCCGTTCGAATCGTTGTAAATCGCTTCGCCGGGCCGCGTCAGCAGGCGGGCCGCCGAATTTTCCTCGCTGAGGATCAGATGCGCGTCGCTTTCGCTGCATTGCAGAGCAATGCGCACGGCCACCTGACCCAGAGTGCTGCGGGCCAGCGAGTACGCACCGCCGAGGGTCTGCGAGCCCAAAAGCACGTGGACGCCGAAGGCACGACCCTGGCGGACGAGCCGGTCGAGCAACAAGTTGGCATTCGCCGAGAGCGCGTCGTCTTCGACGAAGAATTCCTGAAACTCGTCGACGACGAGCAACATTCGCGGCATGCGCTCGTTGGGGCGGGCCCGGCGGTAACTCTGCACGTCCTGTGCGTTGACACTGCGGAACTTTTCGCCGCGTTCGGCCAGGATCTTGTCCAGTCGCTCCAGCACGCTGATGCCGAACTCGCGATCGCTTTCGATGCCGATGATTTGCGCGTGCGGCAAATTATGACTGGCATATGTTTTGAATTCGACGCCCTTCTTGAAGTCGACCAGGAAAAACTGCACTTCGTCAGGGCTGTAGTGCAGGGCCAGATTGCAGATCAACGTGTGCAACAACGACGATTTGCCGGAGCCCGTTTTGCCGGCGATCATCACGTGCTGGGAGGTGCCTCGGCCTAACTTGAGATGCTGCAGCTTCGTGGCACCCGCTCGCCCCAGAGGCACATCGAGGCCCGTGCGGCTGTCCTGCCGCCACAGTTCGCCGTTCTTGGGGGCGATGCGGTCGAATGCGACCTCGACCCGACGCGCGTCCTTCGACTGCAGTCCGGCGGTCTTCACGATTTCGGTGAAATCGGCCGCACGGGGCGGCGTCTCGATCCGCACAGGAAACGGGGCCAGGTCCGGGTCGCGGGCGATGAAGCGGTTCTGTTGCCAGTCGATCGTCATCGCGGCCGCTTCCAGGTCGGCGAGGTCGAAGCCGTGCGGCATTTGCTGCTTGGTGTCGACGCTGATGATCGAATAAACACCGCAACGCGGGCCGCTGTTGACGATGCTGATTAGCCGCTGAGCCGCCGAATCGGAAAAGTTCGCGGGGAAGTTCGCCACGACGAGGAACTGATAAGGCTCCGCAACTTCGCCGGCCTGCTCGTTGTATTCTTCGATCGTGTCGAACTCATTGCGAAGATACGCCTGGAAGACGTTTTCCATGTGCTCGGAGAGGTCGGTCAGCCGCTTTTCGATCTGGTGTTTTTCAGTCCAGATCTTGGTCCCGATGATGAGTTCGTCAAAGTCGGCCAGATGCATGAAGGCCGAGAATTCTTGTCCCAGGCCGACTGGATCGATGACGGTGAACCGCAGCTTGCCGCCGGGAAGGGAGGTCAAAAGCCGAAGCATAATGCTGCGAATTGCCTCGACGGCCATCGGACGTCCTTCGCCCTGGCATTCAAACAGCAGCGATCCGCGGGGCGAGGGAAACGGCAACGCCAGCGGCAATCCGACCCGTGTCGACTCGGGGCGCAATTGCGGGTCGCTTGGCAGTCCTTTGGGAATCTTGGCGAAATCGAGGTCATAATGCCCGACGCGGATCGGACGCTGCACCTGCTCGGGGAGTTTCCATCCTCCGTTTAGCATGGCTGACCAGTCGACGGCCGAGGGACTGCATTGCTGTTCAAAATCTGCGACCGCTTGCAGGAACTTCGACGTGCCGGTCCGCCATTTCTCGGCAAGCGCGGTCCGCGCCTGATTCTCTGCGGACGATCGCTGGGACGTGTTTTGGGCCGTCTCACGTTGGGCTTTTTCGGTGGCTTGTTTTTTTCCCGTGGAGAGATCGGTCATCTTTTGCTGGAAGCCGTCGTCGAGCGCCTGCAGTTGCTGGTCCCGTCGATCGGCGATTTCTTTCAACAGGGCCGGATAGCGCTCGTCGGCCTCGGCTCGCTCGCGTTGTTTGCGGGCGGTGGCATCCGCGAGGCGTTTGGCCGCCTTCCCCTCGACATTCGCCAGCGCGCGGTCCCGTTGGCCGACGATTTCCGCGTAGCGCCTCTCGAATTGCTGCTTCCGTTCTTGCAATTCCTGCTTGGCAAATTCGATCCACCGTTTGTGGACCGTCTGCACCTCGGCAAGGGCCTGTTGTAGTTGCAGGTAGACGCCGTTGCTTTTGGATCGCGTGATTCCATAAAGCGTGCCCAGAAAGATGAGCATCAGCACTGCCGCGGCTCCCCCTGCGGACATGAACCACGTGTTGCGGTCCAGCAGTGCCGGGGTCCTTAGCAACGCCGGATCGACGAAAAGAATAATCGGCGCAGCCAGAATGGCGGTCCCGACGAAGAACAAAAGAAACGGCCACACACCGCCGAACAGGCGTGAAAGATTTTGCTTGGCGAGTGCGGCACGTCCGGTCTGGATTGCGCGGTACGCGGCGCCGAAGCGTTCCTCGCACTCGGTGAGATCCTCGGGGTTCGAAATCGGGTCCAACTCGAACGAGCCGGGACCTTGCCGGCGGTTTTGCATTAACTCTTCGGCGGCCTCAACCGTCTCATCGATTTCCTTGCGCTGATCTCGCAAGCGATCTTTCGTGGCGGTGAGCCGCTTGCGGAAGGTCTCGAACTGAAATCGAGGACTTTCGTGAGACGTGTCGTCGAGGACCGAGGAGACCATCCAGCTCGCGTCGGCCTTTTCCTTCTCGGCCGCCTCGGATTCGGTGCCGAACTGGCGCTCGATATCGGCAAGGGCCGTGTTATAGTCGGCGCGAATTGCGCCGTCGTCGCGCTGGAACTGGCTCAACGCCTCGTTTTTCGCGGCCTCGTACTCTTCCTGAACCTTGTTGCGGTCCGCGTCGTACCGCGTGGCGATCGATCGCAGCGTTGCCGTCAGCGCCCTTTGTGCGCCGCCGTCGTCCGCGAAGTCAGCATCCAGTTTTTCTTCGGCTTTGGCCCGCTCCCCGATGGTAGACATCAAGGCGCGAAGTTCGCTTTTGAGAGCGTCCTGCGGCGGCGAATCTGGCATCAGTCAACAGTCTCCGGCGAATCGCCCACTCACTGCTCGGCCCGGTTTTGCGGCGAGCACGCGCGATACATTGTCGACATCCCCTCGCTGAGCGGAACGGTCGACTCAATGATTTCTTTCAGCTGTTTCAGGAGAGGTTCGAGATGCACGCGATCGATGTTTTCACTCGTTGCGTCTTCCCAATGCTGTTGGGCGTCCACCCAAGCGCGTTGGAGGTTCTCCATCGCTCCCTGCAGCTTGGCGATCGGTGTCGAGAATTGGGCGATTTTCACGGCCGCGACCTCGCTGGCTCGACCGGAACTTCCACCGCCTCATTCGCCAGCGGAACTGCGGCCCCTTCCACGTTGGCCTCTTCCGCGGCAGATTGCGAAGCGTCGGCGGGAGTCTCGTTCCCCGCCTCGACGACACGGGCCGCGTCGTCGCTTGCAGCGGCCTCTCCAGCCCGGGCCGCGTCTTCCCCGGGCGCGGGCGGCGCAACCCAGGTCGAGCGGTCCTCGCTCCGCAACGGCTTTTCCGTCGCCGTGTAGGACTCGAGCGCCAACGTAATCCGCTCCAGGATCGCCATCAGCCGCGGCAAGCCCTGTGTGAGGGTTTGTTCGGCCCGTCCGATTCGCGAGTTGTACTCGTCGGCTGCGCGGTGTGTCTTGATGCTCCATTGACGGCACACTCGGAGTTTCTCCTGGGCAAACTCGAGCTGCTGCTTGGCCCGCGCCAGGGCTTTTTTCTCATCGATACATTCGGACCGGTGGCCTGCCACCGTCATCATGCTTTTGCGGCTGAGCTGAGTTCGCGCCTCGGCCACAGTGTCGAAGCCGTTTCGTTCCTGCTGCTTCCAGTAAGCGGGACAGTCGTGATCCAACCATTGCATCGTCCGATTGAGTTCGGTGCGCAGGCTGGTCAGGGCGGCCATCACGTCGTCTTCAAATCGAACGACGGCCGGGCGGAACTGACGGACCGCATCCAGGGAACGAACGTTCGCGCGTGGGCTCATGAAATAAAGCCTTTACCGCTGCTGCATGTATTCTTCGATCCGCTCGGCTTTGCGGAGCAGATACGGAATGTGCTGATTGTTCGCCTCGATAAACCGGGCGATCATCTTCATGTGCGTTTCGAACTCGACGCGGAACTTGGTTTGTTCCTGGTCCCGCCACGAGTTGGTCAGGTCGTTGAGCTGGTTCGAGACCGCGCTCATCCGCTCGCCCAGCTCGTTGTTGAATTT
>CAYWOV010000363.1:0-4672 GCA_964459965.1 uncultured Planctomycetaceae bacterium
GACTCGGCCAAGGAGGCTGCCCGATTGGAGACGCTCCTCGCGCGGCCGATCAGCGACTTCGAGCTTTCGGTCCGCAGCCGCAACTGTCTCGAGGCCCTGAATATCCAAACGCTGGGCGATCTGACGCACGTCACGGATCAGGATCTTCTCAACGGGCGCAACTTCGGTGAGACGTCGCTGCAAGAGGTCCGCGAATTATTGAGCGCACACGGACTGCGCGTCGGCCAAAATGTCGGCACGGGACGGTTTCACGAGCCGGTCTTCGTCGCGGCCAGCCTGTCCCCGCAGGAGCAGGCGGTCGTGTCGATGCCCCTTTCGGCGCTCAACCTTTCCGTCCGCGCCCGAAAATGCGTCGCCCGGTTGGGGCTCACCACGGTGGGCGAACTGGTTCAGAAAACGCCGGACGAACTCCTCAGCAGCCGGAATTTCGGCGTGACTTCGCTGAACGAAATCCGCGCCAAGCTCGGCGAGGTCAACCTCAAACTTCGTAACGACTGAAAGGCGCGGCTCGCCCGACGCGAACCATCTTCAGCCCGGCAGGGAAGCCGTGGAAACGACAGGCCCATGAGGGGCAAGCTGATCTTCTTCATTCTTCTGCTGGCGGCCGCCGGCCTGTTTGCCGGCTGGGAGATCTCGCACAACCCGCAGTGTTTCATCGGCGGCCGCGGAATTTCGGCGGAACTGGCCTCGGTGCCGCGCCGCGGAGGGTTCGACTTCCCGCGGGAGGTGCGCGTCTGTCTGACGACCGCACCCGTTTCGCAAGTGCGGCTGACGGTCGACCAGCCCTATACCGCGCAGTTGCCTGGCGCCCCTTCGAAGCAACCGCCGCAGTTGGAAGCGCCGGGTGCAATTATCGTTTCGGTGCAGTCCAACGGCTTTCGCATTGGTCGACGTGATTTCCGCGGAACGTTGCTCGAGATCGCGGCAGGCGATTCCCCCGCGATTTGGGTTGAAGACCATTTATATCGCGGCCGCGTCCGATTCGTGCGCCAGGGCGCGAAGATGGTCGTGGTCAACATCGTGCCGTTGGAGGATTACGTGGCCAGCGTTGTGGACGGCGAAATGCCCGCAACCTTCCCAGAGGCGTCGCGCCAAGCGCAGGCGATCGTCGCTCGGACGTACGTTCTTTTTCAGACGCGGGCGAGTCGCGCCAGTGCGATCTACGACGTGTATGCCACCACGCGCAGCCAGAATTACCTGGGCTATCAGTATCGCGGCCGCGACGGTCGACGCTACGCCGCCGAGTCTCCGTCCAGCCGCCGCGCTGCGGATCAGACGGCGGGTATGATCTGCCTCTGCGAGGGGAAGCTGTTCTGCACTTATTACACCGCGGTGTGCGGAGGCGGCACAGCCGGGGGAGCGGCCGTCTTCGGCGATTCCACGCCAGCTCTTGGGGCGGTGACCTGCGAATGGTGCCAAGACGCCGATCGGTACCGTTGGACCCAAGAGGTATCGGAACAGGAAGCTTCCGAGAATGTCGCGAGGTACTTCGCGGGTCGCGGGAAGCGATTCGACGCCTTAACGTCAATCCGCCGAATTTCGCAAACGCTGAATGTTCATGACCCGAGCTTCGAGTTGAGCGACGGACGACGACGCTACAAGCTCTCGGCGATTGAAATACGGCGATTGTTTCCTTCGGCGATCCACAGCTTTCAATTCGAGGCACGCAAGTCGGAAAACCAGCTTGTCATCGAAGGTCGAGGCCACGGCCACGGCGTCGGCCTGTGTCAGTGGGGCGCCCGCGGAATGGCTCAACAGGGCGCCGGACCGCTTGAAATCATTCATCATTACTACCCCGGCGCGGAAGTCGTCTCGGTGGAATGATCTCCCCCTGATCGGTGGGCTTTGGCACGTCGGTCGCGGAAGGCTGTCCCTTGATCTAGAATCGAATCACGGTTCTCGAAATCAGCCCACAAAGCAGCACGCCATGACTTCATCCCGCAAAGGAGTGACCGAGCCCAACACGGAAGTGGAGCCCATCCCGATTGATCGCCCGCGGATTGAACGGGCTGTCCGCGAGATTTTGCTGGCGATCGGCGAAAATCCGGACCGCGAAAGCCTTTGCGAGACGCCCGCCCGCGTCGCACGGATGTATGAGGAACTTTTCTGCGGCTTGCATGCCGATCCGGGCCGGCATCTGAAGAAAGTCTTTACTGATGAATACGACGAAATGGTGCTGGTGCGCGACATTTCGTTCAACAGCATGTGCGAGCACCATCTGCTGCCGTTCATGGGCAAGGCGCACATCGGATATCTTCCCCGCGGCAAGGTCACCGGCTTGAGCAAGTTAGCGAGAGTCGTCGAGGAAATCTCGCACCGTCCGCAGGTGCAGGAACGCATGACCCACCAAATCGCCGACTTGATCAACGCCGATTTGGATCCGAAGGGCGTGATCGTGATCATGGAGGCCGAGCACACCTGCATGACGATCCGCGGCATCCGCAAGCCCGGTAGTCTGACGGTGACGAGTGCCGTACGCGGATTGCTCAAAACCAACCCAGCCAGCCGCGCGGAAGCAATGGCCCTGATCAACGGCGCCGCGAAATGATTGGGCGTAGAACCTGCCGATGATCGCCCAGTTTGCACTGCGCCTGGTTTGCGGCATCAGTCTGATGTGGCTGCTCATGCCGCGCCGACAAATCACGTCAGGTTTCTTTCGGATCCAAATGCTCTTGGCGTTGGCCTTGAGTGCCTTGGCCGCGCTCACGCTGGGGCGATTCGACGGTGGGGCCATTTCGGAAAGTCCGCTGCTTCCGATTGGAATTGGCCGCGTACTCTGCGGAGTTCTGGCGGCAATTGCCTACGTGGGGTCGATCGCCTGGACGCTCGAGCGGCGATCGTTCGGAACGATTTGCGTCTATGCCGTCGCCGCCTTTTCGACGGGGATTTTGCTGGCTTCGTCTGTCTCGGGGAGCCAGATTGAAACGACGGTTGGCGTTTTAACCTTCGTTTCCGAGCTGGCGACATCACTCCTGATTGGCGGGGCAACTGCTGGCATGCTGCTGGGCCACTGGTATCTGACCGCTCCGACGATGTCGATCGAGCCGCTGGGCCGTGTGAACGCGTGCTTCGGAGCGGCGGCCGTTTTGCGGCTGGTTGTGTCGCTGGTTGGCCTGATTCTCGTCTGGCACAGTCTGGTGGGGGGAACACCCGTATTATGGCTCGTCCTGAGGTGGACCGCGGGGATTGGCGGACCGCTTGTGCTGACGGCCATGGTGTGGCGGATTCTGCGATATCGCAACACGCAGGCGGCGACCGGCGTGCTGTTCGTCGGCGTGATCGTGACGTTTATCGGGGAATTAAGCGCGACGCTCGTCTCTCGCGAACTGCACGTGCCACTTTAGAGCCGACCGGGGCTTCTGTTAGACGTGGTCCAACGACGGGACGCGCCAGTGAAACCCCGAGCGGCTGAGCAGGCGATCGGCAGCCGCTGGACCCCAGGTGTTGGGAGCATACGGTTCCGGCTCGATTTTGGAATTCTCCCAGTACTCGAGCACGGGATTGACAAACCGCCAGGCCGCTTCGAGTTCGTCGCTGCGGGTGAAGAGCGTCGAATCGCCGCGGAGTACGTCGAGCAATAATCGCTCATACGCCTCCGGCAGCACGCCCTGAAAGGCCGATTCGTAGGCAAAGTCCATCTCGACCGGATGGATCTGGTATTGCATGCCTGGCCGCTTCGTCGAGAAAGATAGTGAGATGGCCTCGCTTGGCTGAATGCGGAACAACAGCGTGTTGGGCCGCGCGCCGACCAAGTCGCAGATATCGCCCTCGCATTCGACCGTGGTAAACAGGTTGAGCGGCGGAAGTTTGAACTCGATGGCGACCTCCGTCACCCGTTCGGGTAGCCGCTTTCCCGTTCGCAGGAAAAACGGCACGCCCGCCCAGCGCCAGTTGTCGACCTTCACCTCCATCGCGGCATACGTTTCTCGGCGCGAGTCTTTGGGGATGCGATCCTCCTGTCGGTAGCCGGGGACTGGTTTTCCATCGACGATGCCGGCCGAGTATTGGCCGGGAATCGCCCATTCCGAAATTGCTCCCGGGCGGCCCGGCGCGAGTGTCTGCAAAACTTTGAGCTTTTCCGTGCGAATTTCGTCCGCCCTGAAGAACGCCGGAGGCTCCATGGCGACGAGGCACAACAGCTGCAGCATGTGGTTTTGCAAAACGTCGCGCGTCGCGCCGGCCTTGTCGTAGTATCCGCCGCGGCCGCGCTCGAGTCCCTGCGATTCGGCCACGGTGATCTGCACGTGGGCGACGTGGTTGCGGTTCAATAACGGCTCGAAAATGGCATTGCCGAATCGAAACAGCAGGATGTTCTGGACTGTCTCTTTTCCGAGATAGTGGTCGATGCGGTAGATCTGGTCTTCGCTCAACCACCGTCCGAGATCGCGAGTGAGCTGTTGGGCCGATTTCAGATCGTGACCGTAGGGCTTTTCGAAGACGACGCGTAATACGCGGCCGGAATCTGCAGCCGGAATCATTCCCGCGTTGGCAATCGATTCGACGGCTGGGGTGAAAAGTTCCGGCGTGGTCGCCAGATAGACAATTTGCTTTCCGCGGACACCGCTTTGCCGCTCCAAATCGTCGAGCGCCTTACGCAGGCCGACAAATTCCCTGGCGTCTTCGATGTCCGTTCGGCGATAAAACAGCCGTTTGGCGAAATCCTTCCATTTCG
>CAYWOV010000364.1:0-4671 GCA_964459965.1 uncultured Planctomycetaceae bacterium
CCCGCGGCCGCAGAGAGGCTGCGGGCCCTTATCTCACTGCAATCCGAACATTCAAAGGGGACTGCAAATCGTAGGGTGAGTGGTCAGATTGCCCGTCCGGCTTTCGGAGACGGCCGCTCCTACTGAAAGGCGCGGCATTGCCGACAAATTGATCGCAGCTTCATTTTGTTCAAAGCTACAGTTAGACTGAGGGCTACGTCTCGCCCTCATCGCAATTCGCACACTTACCTGCTAGTAGACTTTTCTCATGACACCCAAATCGAAGGATACTTCAACGTCTGAGGGCACGGACGAGTCGCAGGGCATCCGCTTGCAGCGGTTCCTCGCATCGACAGGGCTAGGGTCGCGACGGCATTGTGAGGAGTACATTGTCGCGGGCCGTGTCAGTGTCGACGGCGAAATCAGACGCGACCTTGGCACACGCGTCGACCCGCGCCGGCAGCGCGTCGCTGTCGACGGCCAGGCGTTGCGGCAAGAGCCGCCTCGCTACTTCCTACTTAACAAACCTCGCGGATATTTGTGCACAAATTCCGATCCGGCGGGTCGGCCGCGGGCCATCGACCTCATTCCCGCTGGAAGGTTGCGCCTCTTTACTGTCGGCCGACTGGATGAGAGCAGCGAAGGCTTGATCCTGGTCACCAACGATGGCGAGCTGGCCCATCGCCTGGCGCATCCGCGGTTCCAAGTCCCGCGGACTTACGCGGTCCAGGTGGCCGGTCGCCCGACCCCGGAAACCATCACGTCGCTCAAAGAAGGAATGTATTTTCACGAAGGACGCTTCCATTTTAAGTGGATTCGCCGCGTCGGCACGAAAGGGAACAGCGCTTTCCTCGAAGTCGGCTTGGATCACGGCCAGAACCGTGAAATCCGGCGACTCTTTGCCCGAGTGGGCCACAAAGTAATGCGTCTCAAGCGGATCGCGTTTGGGCCGCTTTCGCTCAATAAGTTGTCCGAGGGTCGATTCCGACCGTTGACGGGGGCCGAGATGAAATCACTCCGTGAACTGTCGGCGACCCCGCGACGTCGCCGCCCGCAAGCTCCGCAGGAAGCACAGACGGTGGCATCGGCCAAACCAGAAGTGCAGCGACGTTCCACGCCGGTTTCCCGACCAGGTCGAGAACCGGAGCACGGTCCGCGTGGTCGCGGGCGCCGCCACCGTAAACATGAATGAGCCGACTTGCCCTTCTTCCGCATCAGTTGTGAACGCCACAGCCGTCCAACGCACCGTGTCTGTCGTGTCGCAAAGGCGTATGGGTAAAGACACGTATTGTCTGCGCCTGGAAACGCCTGAGATCGCAGCGAAGATTGTTCCCGGTCAATTCTTCATGGTCCGGCCGGTAGACGGTGTCGATCCGCTCTTGGGCCGACCCTTCGCGCTTTTCGATACGTTTATGGAAGGTGGCGAACGCCAAGGAGTGGAATTCGGCTATGTCGTCGTTGGCAAGCTGACCTCGCTCATGCCGGAATGGAAGCCGGGCGACAAAGTCTCCATTTGGGGACCGCTGGGCAACGGATTTCCGCTGCCGGAGTCAGACCATTTGATGCTCGTGGCCGGGGGAATCGGGCAAACCCCGTTTCTGGCAGTTGCCCGCGAAGCTCTCGGAATGCGGACTTACGGAACTCCGCCGCGAGTCGCCTCGCGGCGCCCTCGACGCGTCAGTCTCTGCTACGGGGCTCGGTCGGCCGAATATCTTGCCGGCTTAGAGGATTTTTCCATTCCCGGTCTCGAGTTGCGCCTCGCAACCGACGACGGCAGTCGCGGTCACCACGGCTTTGTGACCGACTTGCTCAGCGAATCGCTGCAAAGCGAGGACCGGCCGGACTGCGTTTATTGCTGCGGCCCCGAACCGATGATGCATGCGGCAGCCCGTTTGTGCGAGAAGGCCGGCGTCGACTGCTGGCTGTCGTTGGAAACTCCGATGGCTTGCGGCTTCGGCGCGTGCTTCAGTTGCGTGACGGCCATGACGTTGGACGACGGCCACTGGGACTACCGCCGCACGTGTGTCGAGGGGCCGGTCTTTCCGGCGAATCGCCTTGTGTTCTAAGTCCAATATGCCCGATTCAGGGCTCGTTCGGCGAACCGAAATGACTTTCGAGCAGCTTTCGCATCCCGCGAAGCGACGGCCGAATCCCCAGCGAAATGCTCATCGCGCTGTGCGTGCTGACATTGGCGACGACGGTGATTGTCACCCTCGATCCGCTCCCCTCACGTTGCACCTGAATCTCGGTTTCCTGTGAGACGAGTGCCGGATTGTCGCTTTTCAGCAGAACCGTGCGAAACTGCCCGTGCTCGCTCGTCGCCGGCCGCTCGCGGCCATGGTCGACCAGCAGGGTGAACGTCCCCTCTTTTGTCTCTTTACGCAGCTCGGATTGTCGGCCATGGACGGCAAGAACCTCGGCACCGGAGCTTTCATCAAGCGCGGTGGAGTTTCGCTCGATCCAACGGCAGACGGTGCGCTCGTCGGCCTCGACGAGGAACGTTGTTGTTTGGCGGCCTGTCCCACCGTGGGCCAAAGCGTCCACGAGAAGAATGACGGTCAAAAGGCAGACTTGCAGCACCTTCACCGAGCACGTCCGTTTGAATTTGCGAATCGGCAAAGCATCCCTTCCAGCCGAATTATATCCCGCGGATTAGCCAATCACGCAGGCGAATTCACGCAGGGCCGCCGAAACGACCGGTTGAGGACACGACCAGACGAGGAAGAACATCGCCTCGCGGACCGCGCGCTCCGCGGGATGGCCGATGACGAAGCCTGCCCCTTTCGAGGCTGCCAAATAAGCCTGCGCTGCACGCAGCACCAGCGAATTGGCCTCGTGGCGCACCAATTCCGAATTCGTCGCGGCAGCAGATAAGTCGGCTTTTGCTTTCGTCCATTCTGCTGCGAGGGCCCGATGGATCGGAACGAGATCGGGCCGCCGCTCAGCCTCGTGCGACAACCGATTCAGAATCCCACCCGTCACACCGACAGCCAGCGCCGAGGTCGTCAATGAACCGGCGCCCCCCCCTTTGACCCTCATCACATTTTCCACAGGCCCGGCCAGAAGAGCGTGCCGCGGCACGAGCACGTCGTTGAACGCGACCGTTGCCGTCTGCGAGGCGGAGAGCGCCAAGAGCCGCATCGGCGATTTAACTTCGACGCCGCTCAGCGACGCAGAAACGGCCATCAGCACTTGGCGACCGTCGGCCAGCGCGCCACCGCTGACTAGATGATCGGCAGACGGCGCGCCGGTCACCCAGGGAACAGTGCCGTTCAGCACATAGCCCGTGTCGGTCTCCACGGCGCTGACGGCCGGCTTGGCCAAGTGCTGTCGCGAAGTCGTCAAATGGGAAATTCCGACTGTCGCAAACAACTCGCCGGCGCAGAGACGCGGCAAAAGATCGGCCTTGATTTCCTGGTTGTCGCTGTTGGCGATCCGCTGACAGGCGGCGTTCCGCTGGGTCAACACGAACGTCGTCGTGAGGCAGGCCGCTGCGAGGGATTCGTACATGGCCAGCATCGATTCGTCACTCACTGGGCGGCCGAGAAACTCGGCTGGAAGCCCCCAGCCGAGCAATCCAGCATCCGCAATGAGCTGCAACTGATGCCCGGGCCAATCCTCGACGTCCACGAGACCAGCCGACAGTTCCTCCAGTTGCTCGCAGAGGGGGCCCAGCTTGTCTGCAAGGTCGACTAGAATTCGCGGAAAGGGCTCAGAATTCATCAGACTTGGTTCTCCTTCAAGAATCGGAGCCAAGCGCCTCAAGAAACTCCGTCATTTCTGCTTCCGCATGGCGATCGCCCGCATGTCGCGCGGCGTGAATTCCCTGTGTCAAAACGGTCCGCGCTTCGACAGCGCGGCCTTGCTCGGCCAGGGCCTGTCCCTTCTGAAAGTAGGAGGGGACATACTCGGGATGCCTGTCGATCACTTCCTGGAACTTGCTCAGGCCGACTTCGAGGTCCCCTTCGCTGACGCAGGCCTTCGCCAACGCGTATTGTAAAAACACGTCGTCGGGATCCGACTCAAGCAGTTGTTCCAATTGTTTGCGAGTGGGCAAGCTTTGCGTCCTGGGAGAGATATTCAGGGCAAACGCAGGCAGATCCACCTTCCGCCATTCTGTCGCGCGATGTGCGTCCGCATTTCCGATTTCTTGAACAGATTCTAGCAGCTTTGGCGGGTTTCCCCAAACTTCCCGATCACCTCGTCCCACGCGCGCATTTGTGCCCGGCGAGTCGTGTGGACCGATTCGCAACTCCAAAACTAAAGGGCAACCACTGAAAAAGAGCCTGCAACGCGAGGGCCGACGTTCGGCGGCCGTCAGATTCCTCAGAGTCGTAACCCAAGTCCAGCTAGGCAATTTGTGCCTATCGCTTCTTTTGGTTTTCAAGCGGCGGAATTGGAATTGTCGATTCAGGCGTGTGCGGAGGCACGATGGAGCGCGCTCCGTTCGGCGGACGGATTCTCACCCACCTGTTGTTCACTCGAAAAGCGTCCACCCGCATGCAGAAACGTGCCCCTGCAGCCGCCATCATTCTCGCCCTTCTCCTGATGACTTCCACCGGCAGAGTCCGCGCGGACAACTCCCGCGAGACGCCGCTGGTGAAGGCCATCCGCCGCGCGCGGCCCGCTGTGGTGAACATCCACAGCGAAAAGACCGCGCCATATGCGCCGGGAGATGCGGCGTTCGGCGCC
>CAYWOV010000365.1:0-4665 GCA_964459965.1 uncultured Planctomycetaceae bacterium
AATAAAAGCTCAGGCCTGCTGCGGCACAAATGGCGGCAGCAGGCCTGAGATTTAAGACGGCAGAGCGACAGTCACGAATTCCGCGAGCCGCAAACCGATTAGAGGGCGGTCGCGACCTTGTTGAACTTCGTGTTCGCGTTGGTGCCGATCGTTTGGATCGCCGTCAGGCAGACCACGACGATGAGAGCCAGCATAACGGCATATTCGACGGCCGTCGGCCCGTCTTCCGACGCAAGAAACTGCTTGACGCTCGTGGTTAACCCTTTCATCGAAGCTCGCCTCTCTGTTTTCTTACTTTTGATCGTTTGAAATTTTTTGTAAAACCGCGGCAGGTCCTTTCTAAACCATGTCCGCGCCGGGCGACGAATGACGGGGAAACATGTCAAAATGTCAATGTATCGGCGTTGATTTTGGGCAACATCTAGACCGACTCTGCACATCCGTCGCACGGAACGCTTGGCGGCCGTTCTCGATCGGTTAATAATTGATGAGTTGCTCCCAATTCGGCTGTCGATTTGGTGAGTGCGAAACAGGACCGAAAGTCGGCGGCGCGCGAACTTGGTTCATCCGTGTTGTCGATCGGAAACGCGGCGATCATTCCAGCCGGGGACGCACGTTTCTAAAATACTGCGGCCCAAGAACCGCCCAGATCAGCGGTCCAGACCGGACAGAAGTGTCAAACGGCGTTTAACGTTCAAAAGGAATTCATGGCTCAGCAATACATTTTCACAATCGAGGAACTCACGCGGATTTACGAGCAGAAGGAGGTCCTATCGAACATCTGGCTCTCCTTTTTTCCCGGCGCGAAGATCGGCGTAATCGGCGATAACGGGGCCGGCAAGAGCACGTTGCTGCGGATCATGGCCGGGGAAGACAAGGATTTCATGGGAACGGCCCGGCCGGCCAAGGGAATCAAGATCGGCTATTTCCCGCAGGAACCGCGGCTCGAGAAGTGGGAGACCGTCGACGAGTGCATTCAGGACGCCGTTGCCGAGTCGCGGGCCGTTCTCGACCGCTATAACGACATCAACATGAAGCTGGGGGAGGAACTTTCCCCCGAAGAAATGGAGGAGCTGCTCGACGAGCAGGCCCGCGTGCAGGATAAGATCGAGCACGCCAATTTGTGGGAGCTCGACCGCACGCTGGAGATCGCCGCCGACGCCATGCGGCTTCCGCCCGGCGACGCGCGGATCGAGCACCTCTCCGGCGGCGAAAAGCGTCGCGTGGGACTGTGCCGCATTCTGCTGCAGAACCCCGATTTGCTGCTGCTCGACGAGCCGACGAACCATCTCGATACCGAATCGGTGGCGTGGTTGGAGCACTTTCTGCACGACTTCGCCGGGACGGTCGTGGCGATCACCCACGATCGCTACTTTTTGGAAAACGTCGCCGGTTGGATCCTGGAGATGGATCGAGGCCGCGGTTATCCCTACGAGGGGAATTACACCGGCTGGCTGGAGCAAAAGCAGGCGCGTCTCGCCGTCGAGGAAAAGCGGGAATCGAAGCGACAACGAGTGCTCAAGCGCGAGCTCGAATGGGTGCGGACGAGTCCCCGCGCCCGGGCGACGAAAAACAAGGCCCGCCTCGAACGCTACAACGAGCTGGCCGCCCAAGAGTATGACGCGCGGGAAGACGCGGCCGACATCCAGATCGTGCCGGGGCCGCCATTGGGCGAGCTGGTGGTCCGCGCGGAAAAGCTTTCCAAAGCGTTCGGCGACACGCTGCTCTTCGAAGACTTGAATTTCGATCTGCCGCGCGGCGGCATCGTGGGCGTGATCGGTCCCAACGGGGCCGGCAAAACGACTCTGTTCAAGATGATCATGGGACTGGAAAAGCCGACCAGTGGTGTGCTCCGCATCGGTGAAACAGTCTCGCTCTCCTACGTCGACCAGACCCGCGACGCGCTCGACCCGGGCAAGACCGTTTACGAAGAGATCGTTGGCGGTCGCGATTTTGTCGACGTCGGCAATTCACGGCTGCATTCCCGCGCGTACGTCGGCCGGTTCAATTTCAAAGGGCAGGATCAACAGAAATTCGTGCGCGAGCTTTCGGGGGGCGAACGCAACCGCGTGCACCTGGCCAAGTTGCTGCGGGCGGGCGGAAACGTAATGCTGCTCGACGAGCCGACCAACGATCTCGACGTCGAAACGCTGCGTTCGC
Organism: uncultured Planctomycetaceae bacterium; assembly: GCA_964459965.1. GTDB lineage: Bacteria > Planctomycetota > Planctomycetia > Planctomycetales > Planctomycetaceae > DASPSM01. The sequence goes on from CAYWOV010000365.1 coordinate 2,161, forward strand.
TCGAAGAGGCCATCCAGAACTTCGGCGGCTGCGTGATGGTTTCGAGCCACGATCGCTGGTTCCTCGACCGCCTCGCGACGCACATCCTGGCCTTCGAGGGCGATAGCACCGTCGTCTGGTTCGAGGGCAATTACCAAATGTACGAGATTCAGAAGCACGAGCGGATGGGCGACGAGGCCGACCGGCCGCACCGGATCAAATTTCGGCCGCTGGCGAGGAAGTAAACCAGAGTCGCGAGGATGGTCCCCGGAATGACAGCAAACTCCCCTGGCGCTCGGTTCCGCGAGGCGTTGAAGCAGCCGCCGCTTATGATCCCGGGTGTGTTCAACGCGCTTGCCGCGCGGCTGGCCGAGCGGGCCGGTTTTCGAGCGGTTTACCAATCGGGAGCCGCACTCTCCGCCGGCCTCGCGCTGCCCGACGTGGGATTGGTCACGCAGACCGAATTCGCCGAGCAAGGGCGCTATCTCGCGTCCGCCGTTTCGGTTCCCGTGATATCGGACGCCGACACCGGTTTCGGAGAGGCGCTGGCGGTCGAACGGACGGTGGCTCTCTTCGAGTCGGCCGGCCTGGCGGGACTGCATCTGGAAGACCAGAAATTGCCCAAGCGCTGCGGGCATTTGAGCGGGAAAACGCTCGTGACCCGTGAGGAAATGGTCGCCAAACTCAAGGCGGCCGTCGCGGCTCGCCGCGATCCGAATTTTGTGATTATCGCAAGGACCGACGCCCGCGCGGTTGAGGGCATCGACGCCGCCATCGAGCGGGCGCAAGCGTACGTGAAGGCCGGGGCCGATATGATTTTTCCGGAAGCCCTCGAAACGCCGGAAGAATTTGCGCAAGTCGCCCGCGCGATTCCGGCGCCGCTGATCGCCAATATGACGGAGTTCGGCAAGAGCCCGCTGTTATCGGCCCAAGAATTCGCAAAGCTCGGTTACGCGGCCGTCCTGTTTCCCGTTACGACGCTCCGCGTCGCCATGAAGGCGGTCGAAAGCGCGCTCGGCCAAATCGCCCGCGAAGGGTCGCAAAAGGGCCTGCTCGACCGGATGCAAACCCGCGCGGAGCTATACGAGCTGCTGGATTATGAAGGTTTCGAAGAGCGCGACCAGGCTTATTTCGGCGGCTGACTGTTCGATTGTGTGCCCCCGCTCACCGGCTTGCGGCCGGCAGTAGCAGCGGGCGCTTGTTCCCGCTCCGCGACGGATTTCTTTCAGCGCCTCGTCATTGAAGCGATTTGTGATAGTCGGCCGGTGTCATGCCGACCATGTTCTTGAAGTCGCGAATGAAGTGCGGCTGATCGGAATAGCCGAGGTCCAGAGCTAGCGCCGCAAAATCGATCGACTCGTCGCCACTCCGGAGGCGCTCCGCGGCCTCGATCAGTCGGTGCCTTTGAATTACCCATTTCGGGCTCACACCGACATAATCGCGAAAGAGCCGCTGGAGCTGTCGCGGCCCCATGTCGAACCGATCCACGAGCATTTCGACGCGCGTGATCGAGCGGTCGCCGGCGATCACCTGGACAATCTCTGAAACTCGGAATAGTTCCGCCGTCGGGGCCGGCTTCGATTGATTCAAAAATTCGTCCACCAGCTCGAAGGCCTCTCCAGCCTCCGCGCACGCGGCGGCCTCGGCTTCGAGTTTGTCGATCGACGGCCCGAAGACCATCGATGGAGCGACGATCTTGCCCGTCAATCGCGCGACGCTCTCCTTCACAAACGGGCGAAATCCGCCGGGCCGGAATTTGATTCCCAACACCCGTCCCGAGCCTTCGATGATCCGAGAAAAGCGACGCCGATACACGCCATGGAGTTCCGAGCGACCCGGCTCCAGAACCAAATGCACCGAAGGATGCGGCACCGTTTCGCGCGTCACGCGCGGCTGCCGCTCCCAGGTCACCGCCCAGTAGTGCTCGACGAACGGACGCAGGGTCTCACCGGCTTCAAAGCGCTCCAAGCGGGGATCCGGCTCACCCCGGCCGATATGCAAGACGCCACGCGGCGGTTCGGATTTTCGCTTCAACATGTCGCGTTTCTTCAATCAGTGACTCCGAATCGACGATAAACTCCGTTTTTGCTTTCGTCCATCACGGTCGTCCCCGGGAATTCATCCGATGCCACGCGACACGTTACCAATCTCTTTATCCCGCGCCGGAAAGCTCGGCGCAGGTTCGATGATCATGGCCTTGATGGTCGCGGCATTCGCCGCCGATCTCGCCAAAGCCGATCCACCGAACACAAATCGACCTCAGGAGAAAAAGATTATGAACGAGGTATCCGGCCAGTTCGACGTCAAAGTCATTCCCGTCGAGACCGGCGACGACAAGCTCGGAATGATGACCCTAGACAAGCAGTATCACGGCGACCTCGAGGCCACCGGCACGGGTCGCATGTTGACCGGTATGACCGAAGTCAAAGGCTCCGCGGCTTACGTCGCTATGGAGCGGGTGAAAGGCAAGTTGAAAGGTTTCGAGGGCACATTTCTTTTGTACCACACGGGAGTCATGGCCAAAGG
>CAYWOV010000366.1:0-1105 GCA_964459965.1 uncultured Planctomycetaceae bacterium
GACAATCGACGCGGAGCACGCCGTCGACCAGCACGCCGATGCGGTCGGCCACCCGCTCGACGTCGCCCAGAATGTGCGAGCTGAAGAGAATCGTGCGGCCCTGCCGCTGGATGATCTGGATCATCGATTCGAGAAAATCGCGGCGAACGACCGTGTCGAGACCGAGCGTGGGGTCGTCGAGGATCAACAGCTCGGGATCGGGCGCGATGGCGAGCGCGAGCGAGACCTGGGCTCGCTGGCCGTTCGAGAGCCGCCGCAGCTTGGCTTTTCGCGACAGCTCGAAGTGGTCGAGGATGCGTTCCAGCAGTCGCTCGTTCCAGCGGGCGTAAAACGCACGGGTGAAGCGGACCGCTTCGCCCACCGTCATCCAGTTGTAAAGCGGATGGCCTTCGGCCAGGTACGCGATGCGGGCCCGCGTCTCGGGCTTGAGCGTCTGCGAGTCCTCGCCCAACAGGCGGGCCCTGCCGCTGTCGGGGTGGACCATGCCCGTGAGCATTTTGATCGTGGTCGACTTGCCGGCCCCGTTGCGACCGAGGAAGCCGTAAACGGAACCCTTCGGCACCGAGAGGCAGAGGTCGTTGACGACGGCTTTGGTGCCGTAATATTTCGTCAACCGCTCGGTGACGATCGGATCGCCCGGCACGGGTTGCCGGATGGCGGACGTCGGCTGAGGCAGGGTTTGCTGAATCGTCATGGTGCCGAACCTGCGGGGGCCCATTGGAAGCGTTTCACGCGTTCGTCGACGACGGCCGCCACTTCGTCGGCGGTGAAGCCGAGGCAGACCGCCTCGGTGAGCAGCCGGTCGAGCAATTCGAGCAGCCGCTCTTTTCGCGCTTTCTTGGTCAACTCGCTCTTGGGTGCCGCGACGAAGACGCCCAGGCCTTGGCGGGTGTGCAGAATTCCCTCGCGTTCGAGTTCGGAATACGCGCGGGCGACCGTGTTGGGATTGACGACCAGCGTGCGGGACAGCTCGCGGACCGAGGGGAGCCGCTCTTCGGGTTGCAGCCGGCCGCGGGCGACGGCTTCGCGCACCTGTTGCACGATTTGCCGATAAATCGGCACCCGCCCGGCGGTCTCAATGCGAATTTCCATGCGCGTCCCTGAC
>CAYWOV010000366.1:1205-4665 GCA_964459965.1 uncultured Planctomycetaceae bacterium
AATCGCTGCAGAATCTGTTTGCGTTTGCGATTTCCGCCCGTGAGAATTGCTCTCTGCATCGAGTTTGCGGCCCCGAAGACGCGGGCCCTCATCTCGGCTCGATGTCGCCAGCAACGTGGGTGACGCCTTTCCGACGCGTGCCGCCTGCGCATGATTCGGCATTTTTGGCCCGCGCCGGCGCGGTCACACGGCTTTGTTCACTTAAGAGGAGCGATCCGCTGATGGAGAGATTTCTTCGCGTCCGTCGTGCCATCGTTGCCGTGTTCTGTCTCGCGGGGATTTGCGGGCGTGCCCCGGCCGGCAGCCTCACTTCGGGGGAGGCGCCCCGCGCCCCCAATCAATCGTATACGTGGTCTTCGTCTCGGCTCGACATTTTGGGAACGGCGAGAACAGACACGTCGCATGTCTGGTTCACCGGCTTCAACGGAATTGTCGGGCAGGTGTTTTATCCCCGCGTCGATACGCCGGCCACCGTCGATTGGCAATTCATGATCGGGGATGCCCAGCACACCTGGGTCGACGAGGAAAAAGTGGCGACCACAAGCGCGGTGAGCCTGATCGACCCGCGGGCGATGTCCTGGACGCTCGTCAACACGGCGAATAACGGCAAGTACCGGATCGAAAAGCGGATTTTCACCGACCCCAATCGCGACAGTCTGGTCGTGCGGGTCACGTTTACCGCGCTTGCCGGCCACCTGGGCGACTTCAACCTCTACACGCTCTATCATCCCGCGCTCGACGACGCCGGCGCGGCGACGACCGCCTCGACCATGATGCTGAATGGGACGCTGTTGTTCGCGGCACAGCACGCTGTCTCCGCGGGACCGCCCGATAACGGGGACGCGTCGGTGCTGTTGACATCGCTTCCCTTCAAGCCGGGGATGATGTCATCGGGGTCCGTGGGCTTGAGCGACGGCTGGCAAGATCTCAAAGGCTCGCAGCCTCCCGATTTCACCATGAATTGGACTTACGACTCGGCGACGAACGGCAACGTGGCCCAGATGGGCCAGTTCGATCTCAGCGCACACTCCGGCGACACGGCGATTCAATTCGACCTGGTTCTCGGCTTCGGCAACAGCATTACCACGGCTGCGACCGCCGCCAAGGCGACACTCGCCGACAATCTCGACAATATGCTGACGACCTACAACAACGGCTGGCACACCTACACCTCCGGCCTCAACAATCAGGGGGGCGCCGCCGACCAGCAATATTATGTCGCGGCGATGGCGCTGAAGAGCGCACAGAACAAGGACCCGGGAACCGGCGCGATGGTCGCCGGCATCGGCACCCCCTGGGGAGCGGACACCAGTGCCGGCGACGGCTACCACGTTGTCTTTCCGCGCGATCTCTACAAATCGGCAAGCGCCTTGATGGTCGCCGGCGACCCGCAAACCGCGAACGCCTCGCTCGATTTTCTCCTCAATAAAATGCAGCAGGCCGACGGTCATTTCCCTCGCTATTGCTTCTTCAGCGGCGTGGAGAAGGAGAGCCCGCAGCTCGATCAGACGGCGTTTCCCATCATCCTCGCGTGGAAACTCGGCCGCAACGACGCGACGACCTACAGCAGCCACATCAAGCCCGCGGCGAACTATCTCTTGATGAACGGTCCCGCAACCGGGGTCGAACGCTGGGAAGAGGCATCCGGCTATTCGCCGTCGACCATTGCCGCCGAGATCGCGGGCCTGGTTTGCGCGGCCGACATCGCCAAGACCAACAATGATCAGGCTTCCGCGGATCGCTTCTTGCTTGCCGCCGATTATTGGCAGGCGCTCGTCGAATCGTGGACATTCACGACTCACGGCATGAACAACAACACGCCGTGCTACGAGCGGATCGATGGCGATGGCAATCCTGAGAACGGGAAAACGCTGAACCTTGCCAGCTGCGGAGGCAGCCCGGACGAACGCACGGTCGTCGACGCGGGGTTTCTCGAACTGGTACGGCACGGCGTGAAGTCGCCGACCGATCCCTACATCGTCGCGTCGCTGCCGGTCGTCGACGGCACAATCAAGCGGACCATTCCGAACAAGGGGGACGGCTTTTTGCGCTACAACTCCGACGCTTATGGTGAGAACGCCAATGGGACCGGCTGGCCGATCGCCAGCACCCTCTGTCCGACCGATCCGACCAAGAAGGGGATCGGCAGGCCCTGGCCGCTGCTCACCGGCGAGCGCGGACACTTCGTGGTTGCCGGCGGCGGCAACGCGGCGGTGCAATTGGCCGCGCTGCGGTCATTCGCCAATGCCTCGTTCCTGATTCCCGAGCAGGAATTTGACACCGCGACCCTTCCACCGGGCATTCAAGCCGGCACACCGACCAATTCGATGTGCCCGCTGAGTTGGGCGATGGGGGAATACATCACGCTGCTCGCCTCGAGCGCCCAAGGGAAGGTGCTCGATCGTCCCGACGTTGTGTACCAACGGTACGTCGCCGGCGCCTTCACCCCCGACCCTCAGAAAACGGTCGATTACAAGGCGAGCGACCTCAGCCAAGGACATTCGCTGACAATTTATTACAAGGGGAGTCTCGCCGGCAGCGCACGGCTGACGGCCCATTGGGGATACGACAATTGGCAGGGAACCACCGACCGGCCGATGATTCGCCGGCAGGACGGATTCTGGCAAGCCAGCGTGCCCATTCCGGTCACGGCCTCGACATTGAACTTCGCCTTCACGGACGGGACGAATTGGGACAACAATGGAGCCGCCAACTGGAACTTGCCGGTCGCGCAAACGGTCTTTCACGCGACGGTCACCCCGTTTGACGCCTGGCCGTCGTCCCCCGTTCCCCAAGGTCAAACCGTCACGATTTATTACAAGGGGCCTCTCGCCGCGGCGGCCCAATCCGTGACGATGCACTGGGGGCAGTCCGGATCGCCGAATTGGTCCGACTTGCCCATGACGAAGCAGCCCGACGGCTACTGGACGGCGACTCTCACGGCGCCCTCTTATCCGATCAACTTCGCACTCTTCGATCAGAACACCACTTGGGACAACAATGGTGCGAAGAACTACTCCGTCGGGGCGATTCCGCATTGACGCTGCAAGACCAGCAGCGTGCCGCGGCGAACCGCTTCGATTTTGCCGGGGAGGGAGAGTTTGCCGCCGTCGTTGATTAACTGATACAGCCGGTCCCAGTCGTCGAAGCCCATCCGCTGGCGGGGCCAGGCTTGTTTTCGCCAGAGGGTGACGAAGACTTCGCGGACCAGGTGGCGGGGCTGGTCGGCCAGGGGGCGGCAGTCGAGGCGGCAGATTTCGGGGGATGCGTCGGAGAGGCTCGCTGTCAGGAGGCGGCTGGCTTCGGTCTCGATTGTCGATTGCAGTTCGTCCGCCTGTTCGGCCAGGCGGAGGAGCGAGTCGCCGACTTGCGGGCCGTACTCTTGTTCCAACGTGGGCAGGACCGTGTGGCGGATGCGGTTGCGGGTGCGGGCCTCGTCGGCGTTGGTCGCGTCGGTGCG
>CAYWOV010000367.1:0-4659 GCA_964459965.1 uncultured Planctomycetaceae bacterium
TTCCGGGCCTCGATCCGCTCCGCCGGGTCTTGAAGGATCTGAGCGAGATGGGACGAGCCCTGAAGGCCGTTGATCCCGACAATTTACACGTCACGCTGAAGTTTCTGGGTGAAACCGACTTCGATCTCGTTCCCGACATACTCGAGCTTGTGAAGGAAGAGGCGGCGGTCCTTGAGCCCTGCGCATTGACGATCGCCGGACTCGGCGTGTTTCCCCACGCGCAGCGACCAAGCGTCGTTTGGGCCGGCCTCGAAGGGGCCGAGACGCTGACAGCTTTGGCCGCCGATTTGGAGGCGGGGCTGGAACTCTTGGGCTTTGCCAAAGAGAGCCGGCCGTTCGTTCCCCATTTGACGCTGGCCCGCGTCAAAGCAAAGCCGCCCGAATCGTTGGGCGGTCTGCTCTCGCGTCACGCCAAAACGCCGTTTGGAACGGCGAGGATTGAACAGGTCGAGCTGATTCGCTCGGAGCTTGGCCCCGACGGTTCCCGCTACACGGTCCTTGGCAGCGCGAAATTCGGTGCGGCAACGGATCGCCAGTGACGGGCCCCGTCACTTCCCGCGCTGGTAGATCTCGATCAGCATCTCGTCGGTCGATTTGAACTTCTTCTTGGCAGACGTGACCGAATCGACCAGTTTGTGGGCGTCGGCCGCGCTGTGGCCCAGGCGAAGCAGGGCCTCGAAGGTTTCCTGGACGACGTCGTGATCGGTTCCTTCCGGAGCCGGACACTCGCGGGCGACCATCAGGGCAAAGCGGGCCATTTTTCGCCGGAGCTTGGCGACGATCCGCTCGGCCACGGCCGGCCCGACGCCGGGCAACGCGATGAGCTGCTCCAGGTCCTGCTCTTCGATCGCGGCCGCCACTTCCCGCACCGGTCGCACAATGGCCCGCAATGCCTTCTTAACGCCGACGCCGTCGACCGAGCAGATCAACTCGAAGAACTCGACTTCCGCCTCGTTCATGAAACCGACCATGCGGGGCGTCAACCGTCCCTGCTGCGGGTTTCCCTCGATGTATTCGATTGTCCGCAGGCTGACGGTTTGACCAATCTCGGACTGAAGCTGACGACGGACGAACTCGGGCACGAACACCTCGTACTCAAACGGGCCGACTTCCAGCACGGCCTCGTTATCGCGGAGCCGGACGAGCTTTCCTGTGATTTTCGTAATCATGCCGTCATCCAAACGCAGGCGACTTCCAGCGTCATTCCGCGGGCGCATCCCAGCGGCGGCCGCCGCTCAGGCCGCGAAGCGAAGCCGATGGTATAGGCACAGGGCAACGGCCGATGCGTCGGCAACGTCGTTGGGCTCCAGGAGCCGTTCGAGTCCCAGCTCGCGCGAGACGGCATGTTGCATCTGCTCTTTCGACGCCTTGCCGCTGCCGGTCAGCAGCCGCTTCACCTGTGTCGGCGTGAAATGGATGATGGGAATCTCCGCCTCGGCGGCCACCATCAGGATCGCCCCGCGGGCATGGGCCATCAGCAGGGCCGATTTCGGATTGCGGACGAGTGCAAAGACCTGTTCGATCGCCATGGCTTGCGGCTTGAATTCTTGAATGACTTCCCGCAAGCCGGTTCCGATCTCGAGAACCCGTGCCGCCAATGAAGTTCCTGTCTTCGAGCGGATCACGCCCGCCTCCCGCAGGACCGGTCCAGAAGCCGTTCGCTCCAACAGGGAATAACCGGTCCGCCGCAGCCCCGGGTCAACTCCCAAAAAGGAGCCGGTGCGGATTGCCGTACCGGGGTCACCATAGAGGCCGATTGTCATCAACTAGCTCCGAACCGCGGTAACCAAACGCCGAAGCGGTGATTAGCCTTCCCGTCTCCAAATCGTGCCGTCGGGCCGATCTTCCAAGGTAACGCGTAGCGCGGTCAGACCGTCGCGGATTTTGTCGGCGATGGCGAAGTTCTTGGTGCGGCGGGCCTCGGCACGCAGCTCGATGATGAGCTTCATCAGCTGATCCGTGAGCCCGTCGCTGGCAGCCGCCGGCTTGGCGATCGGCTTGCGGAAGAGGCCCAAGACGCCGCTCAGCTCCTTTAACAGGGTCATGGCGGTGACGAGTGCCGATTCGGCCGACGCGTCGGCCGCCCCGCCCGCGTCAAGTTTCTTTTGGGCAATAAAGCCGTTGATGGCCCGCGACAGGTCGAACAGGATGCCGATCGCGCCTCCCGTGTTGAAGTCGTCGTCCATGGAGGTCAAAAAGCGATCCCGCAACTGGCTCAACTCGCGGAACAGTTCCGTCGGCTGGCCCTCAAGCGGCGTCGACGATTTTCGCGACGTGGGAGCCGCCAAGGCGTAGAAGTCGCTCCCGGTGATCCGGTTGAACGCCTCGAACAGACGATAGAACCGGTCGAGGCTCTCGCCTTTTTGAGCGATCTGAGCGTCGCTGAAATCGATCGGGCTGCGGTAATGGGTGGAAAGCAGAAAGAAGCGGACGGTTTCCGGAGGAAAGGCGGCGAACAGCTCCTTGACCGACGCGGCGCCTTTCGAGCCTGCGAGTTTGTTGGCCTCTTGCTCGGCCTGCGAGACGCCGACATCACCGTGGCGGTCGTGCCCGCCGCCGACTTTGCCGGCGACGGCTCCCGATTGCATTAAGCCGTTGTGCAGCCAATACCGTGAAAACGGTTTGCCTGTGCACGACTCGGACTGGGCCAGCTCGTTTTCGTGATGCGGGAACATCAAGTCGAGGCCCCCGCCGTGGATGTCGATCGAATCGCCTAAAAGCTCCATGCTCATTGCCGAGCACTCGATATGCCAGCCGGGGCGGCCCCGTCCCCAAGGGCTGTCCCAAGCCGGTTCGCCCGGTTTTGATTTCTTCCACAGGGCAAAGTCAGCCGGATTGCGTTTGCGGTCGTTGGCTTCGACCCGCGTGCCGGCCAGCATTTCTTCCACACTGCGTCGGCTGAGCTTGCCGTAGTCGGCGTCTTTCGTCACCTCGAAGTACACGTCTCCGTCGAGCGGATAGGCGAAGCCCTTCTCGATCAGGCGGCTGATGATCTTCAGCATGCCGCCGATGTGCTCTGTCGCGTACGGAAACTCGTCGACCGTATCGACGCCGACCAATCCGAGGTTGTCGAAGTAGTCCTGCGTCATCTGCTTCGCCAGGGCTTCGACGGTCGTCTTGTTCTCGCGGGCCCGATTGATGAGCTTGTCGTCAACGTCGGTGATGTTGATGACGAACTTCACCTGGAAGCCGTTGTAGGTCAGATACCGCTTGACCGTGTCGAAGATAACCGGCCCGACCATGTGGCCGATGTGGGCCGGCTTGTAGACGGTGGGCCCGCATAGGTACATCCGCACTTGACCCGGGACGATCGTCTGAAAGTCCTCCTTCTGGCGGGTCAACGTGTTATACACTCGCAGCGTCATTTCGTTTCCGCTCCGGATGGTTCACGGCTCAAGAGCACGACAGCTTGGGCCTCAATTACCTCGAGTCGTCCCACGGGTCCAACCCCCTCCCCCGTCTTGGCTTTGACATTGACGTTTTCCGCGGGGATCCCCAGCAACTCGGCAATTCGTTCCCGGATCGCCGCTTTGTACGGGGAAAGCCGGGGCTGCTCCGCAGAAATTGTGCAATCCAAGTTGACGATTTTCCAGTTACGGTCGGTAATTTCTCGCACGGCCGTCTTCAACAAAGCAGCCGAATCGGCGCCGGCCCACCGAGGATCCGTGTCCGAAAACCATTCGCCGATATCGCTCAGGCCGGCGGCGCCAAAGAGCGCATCGGTGATCGCATGCAGCAGGACATCGGCGTCGCTATGTCCGATGAGGCCACGCTCGAAGTCGATCGGAACTCCGCCGAGAATGAGCTTTCGTCCGCGCGACAACCGATGTGTGTCGTGCCCATGCCCGACCCGCAAGTCCAAGGCCGCGTTCTCCTTGCAGAGCGGAAAAGTGGGTGGGATAGGTCGATTCACAAACGACAAGCGGATCATAACGAGCGGCTGTTTGACTGACAACGGGCCAGAATGGGCTCAAATTGACAGAATCCGCCGCTTGACGTAGATTTCCCGCCCTCTCTCCGGCTCTCGATAAACCCCTTCGCCCTTCGGCCGAAATTTCATGCTCCGTTCGCGCTTTGCCGCTGCGCTCGCGGTCTTGATTACGTGCGCCGCAGCTGTCTGCGGTTGCACGTTGCTGACGCCGATGGCGGACGTCTTCACGTTCAAGTCGGCGTCGAGCGGGCCGCAGAACTTGCTCACGCCCTTGCGGCCGTCGCGCGACGCGCTGCAGATCGACGTCGTGTTCGTCGAACGGCCGCTGGGTGATCCGCTCTTGGGCAAGCAGCTCTGGAATGACATCGACCAGGTGGCCGGCTTCGACTCGAACGAGCTGGAGGCCCTTAAACAACTCGGGATCCTGATCGGCAACGCCGGCGCGAATCCCTGCCCGGCACTGGAACGCTTGCTCCGGGACAGCGCCGACCCGCTCGACGCGGCCGCTGCCAAGGACTGCATGAAGTTGAAAAAGCAGACGTTTTGCGTCCGCAACGCGGAAGCGTCCTCGATCGAGACGAATGCCGTCGCGAAGTGCACCCTCGATTTGCCGCTCTTTACGGGCCCGAAGGAAAAGAAATACGACAACTTCCGAAGCGTGCTGCGGATGACCTCGCGTCGGCTTCAGGACGGATGGGCGCGGCTCGAATTCGCGCCGGAGATTCATC
>CAYWOV010000368.1:0-4640 GCA_964459965.1 uncultured Planctomycetaceae bacterium
TCCCAGTAGCCCTGTCGTCGCTGTTCGCGGGCAAGATAGTCGAGGCCCCGCTTCACCGCCTCGACGACTTTCGCATCCTTCATCGACGGCGGGATGGCAAACAAGGCGGGGCTGGCGAGACCCGTCAGGATCGAGGCACCGGTGAGCCTGAGCAGGTCTCTTCGTGAAATCGTCATGATCTCTGGTTCTCCTCCATGAAGGATAGCCGGCAAAACATGGAGCGACAAGATGTTGCATTGGTGCCACGCGGGAGGTGGCCGATTCAAGGAAGTGACGAAAACGAGAAACAATCCTGTGGACTGGCGATCCGCAAATAGTCGGCCATCGGAAGAATGACCGAGTCGGTCAGCGAGCCAGCGTTAAAGGCAATTCGCTCATTCGCGCGGATCGCCTCGTCGACGTAGAGATCAAACGGCAATATTGGTCGTCCGAAAGGAGGAACGGACCCAGGCACGAGGCCGGTGAGAGTCTTCAATTCGTCGGCGTTTGCGAAGCGCAGTTTCTTGAATCCCAGCCGTTTGCGAATCGCCGACGAGTCGAGCTTGCGGTCGGCGGGGAGCACGAACAGCCGGTATTGATCATCCTCGGCCTTGAGCAGCAGGGCTTTGCCTCCGATCCGCAATTCCTCGCCGCGCGCCTGGGCTGATTGTTCCGAAGTGAGTGTGGGTTCGTGTTGCACCTCACGAAATGCGGCTGCGTGGGAATGGAGCAGCTCGCGGATCGCGTCGAGAACGGCTGTCGGGGCCATAATTCGATTGTAAGCGTGCTCGGCGACTTGAGCATCCTCACTTTTCGATCGGCGCACGATCCTTCAGGAACGCGAGCCGCTAGAGTAAGATGTCGGCTTTCCGCCAAGGTGACCGTCGGAGCCGGTGCGCGTGCCCAAAGCGAAGAATATGGTAGTGGCCCAATCGGGGGGCCCCTCCCCAGTGATCAATAACAGCCTTCGCGGCCTCGTCGAGGCGGCCCGTGGCTTCCCGCAGATCGGCACGATTTACGCCGGCTGGCACGGAATTGAAGGTGTCCTCAAGGAAGAACTCCTCGACCTGTCCGGCCAACCCGCCGATGAAATTGCTCTGCTAAGAGTCACGCCGGCTGCGGGTTCCATCGGCACGTGCCGCTATAAGCTCCGCGAGTCGCAGAAGGAGGATTTCGACCGGCTGATCGAGGTCTTCAGATCGCACAACGTCGGCTACTTTTGTTACATCGGCGGCAATGACTCGATGGACACAGCCAACAAGGTCGCCCGGCTGGCCAACGAGCGGGGCCTAGGCCTCGTCGGCGTAGGTGTCCCCAAGACGATCGACAACGACGTCGGCGACAGCGCCTTCAAACTGATCGATCACACGCCTGGCTACGGCAGCACGGCCCGCTACTGGGCTCACATGGTTCAGTTTGCCAATGAAGAAAACGCCGGCAGCAGCCCGGCCGACCCCGTGCTCGTTCTGCAGGCGATGGGCCGAAAAATCGGTTTCATTCCCGCTTCCGCACGGCTGGCCGATCCACAACGCGAGCTTCCGCTCCAAATCTATTTGGCCGAGCGTGCGATCACGCTGGAACAGATGGCCGACAATATTAACGGCCTCTTGCGCCGAGCCGGGCGGGCGATCGTCGTCGTGAGCGAGGGGCTGCAAGTCGCCGACATTGGCGAAGTGAAGGACTCCTTCGGACACACGCAATTCAGTTCAAGCCACCTGACCGTCGCCCAAGCGGTCATCAATGGACTCAACGCTCGGGGCTTGCCGGTGAAGGGGGCCGCGCGGGCCAACGTCCCTGGGACCGACCAGCGGCACAACATGATTTACGCGTCGACGGTCGACCTGGACGAGGCGTTTCGCGCCGGTCAAATGGCAGCCGAATTGGCCGCCCAGGGGACGAGCGGTTACATGTCCACCTTTCTCCGTGAGCCCGGCAAAATCTATAACGTGCGCTACGACAAGGTTCCGCTCGCGGAAGTCGCCAACAGCGAACGGATGTTTCCCGCAAGTTGGATCACCCCGGACGGGACCGACGTGACGGACGACTTCGTTCGCTACGCGCGTCCCCTCATCGGCGACGATTGGCCCAGCATTCCGCTCGTTGACGGGCGGGTGCGGCTCGCGAGGCTGAAGCCACTCTTCGCCGAGCAGAAACTGGCAAAGTACATCCCACAAGCGGACCGCAAATAACTCCAACTCAACCGCTTGCCTCGCACCGTGCGCAAACCCTTGCGAAACTGAGAAAAAAGGTAGTTCGGCGTGTCAGCCAATCCGCTCGACCATTTCCAGAAAAAACACGACTTCCTCGTCGGCATCGATTCGGATGGCTGTGCGTTCGACACGATGGAGGTGAAGCACAAAGAGTGTTTCATTCCCAACACGATCCGTTTCTTCGACCTGCAGCCCATCGCCCGTTTCGGACGGGAAGCGGCCGAGTTTGTGAACCTGTACTCGAAGTGGCGCGGAATCAATCGGTTTCCCGCACTCACGATGACGCTTGATCTGTTGCGGGAACGTCCGGAAGTCAAAAAGCGGGACGTGGCCATCTCGCAACTGGCGAGTGTGCAGGACTGGATGAAGCGCGAAACGAAACTGGGCATGCCCGCGCTCAAGGCGGAGGTCGAACGGACAGGGGATGCCGACCTCTGGCGGACGTATGAATGGTCCAAGGCCGTGAACGAGGCGATCGATCAGATGGTCCGTGGCGTTCCACCGTTCCCCTATGTCCGCGAGACTCTCGCCAAGCTCGACGGCGTGGCCGACGTTATCGTCTGCTCGGCCACGCCCGGCCAGGCCCTGCAGAAGGAGTGGGAGGAGCACGGGATCGCCCGCTACACGGCCGCCATTTGCGGCCAAGAGGTTGGCAGCAAGAAGGAGATCCTCGCCCAAGCGATCAAGGCCGGTTACTCTGCGGAAAACGTGCTCATGATCGGCGACGCGCCCGGCGACATGGCGGCCGCTCGCGGGGTCGGCGCGCGTTATTACCCGGTCAATCCGGGCAACGAAGACTTCAGTTGGCAGCGATTTTTTGAGCACGCATGCGATCGGTTCTTGAACGGCCGCTACGCCGGGCTCTACGAAGACGAATTGATCGAAGAATTCGACGCTTATTTACCGGAAACGCCGCCCTGGCACAGTCCGGGGAAAAAGGCCTAAAGGAAGCCACATGGCACAGCATGACATCGGATTGGTCGGCCTGGCGGTCATGGGACAGAACCTCGTTCTGAACATGGCCAATCACGGCTTTTCCGTCGCCGTTTTCAACCGCACGACAAGCAAGACGGACGAATTCGTCAAAGGCCCCGCCAAGGGCAAGTCGATCACCGGCTATCATTCCCTCGCCGATCTTGTGGCAAGTCTCAAGAAGCCGCGAAAGATCATGATGATGGTCAAGGCCGGCCCGGCCGTTGACGAGTTGATCGGCGAGCTGAAGCCGCATCTGGAAAAGGGAGACATTCTGATCGACGGCGGCAACACGCTCTTCGGCGACACCAACCGCCGCACCAAAGAGGCCGAGGCAGCCGCTCTGCTGTACGTCGGCGCGGGCGTCTCGGGCGGCGAAGAAGGTGCGCTCAAGGGCCCCAGCATCATGCCCGGCGGAACGCCAGCCGCGTGGCCCCAAGTGAAGCCCATCCTGCAAGCCATTAGCGCCAAGGTCGGCCCCAAGCACGACGTTCCCTGCTGCGAATGGATCGGCGAAGCCGGCTCGGGCCATTACGTGAAGATGGTTCACAACGGCATCGAATACGGCGACATGCTGCTCATTTGCGAGGCTTACTTTCTGCTGAAACACGCTGTCGGCCTTACGAACGACGAGCTTTACGACGTGTTCGACGCCTGGAACAAGACCGAATTGGAAAGCTATCTCATCGAGATCACGCGCGACATCTTCTCGGTGAAGGACGGCACAACGGGCGAAGCATTGGTCGACAAGATTCTCGACACGGCCCAACAGAAGGGAACGGGCAAATGGATGAGCCAGCACGCCCTCGACCTGGGCGTGCCGACGACGCTGATTACGGAAGCGGTCTATTCGCGGTGTCTCTCGGCGCAGAAGGAAGCTCGCGTCCGTGCCTCGAAACTCCTTAAAGGCTCCGAAGGAACCTTCAAGGGGGATCGCAAGACGTTTATCGAGGACGTGCGGCAGGCGCTTTACGCATCGAAAATTTCGAGCTATGCGCAGGGCTTCGTACAGCTCGACGCGGCCGCCAAGGAGTTCGGTTGGAAGCTCAATAACGGCCAGATTGCCCTGTTGTGGCGAGGTGGCTGCATCATCCGCGCCCGCTTTTTGGAAGACATCAAAAAGGCCTTCGAGAAAAATCCGACGCTGGAAAACTTGCTCCTCGACGATTTCTTCCGGACAGCCATCGAAAAGGCCCAACCAAGTTGGCGCCGCGTCGTCGCGGCGGCCGTCGAACTGGGACTGCCGGTTCCCGGATTTTCGGCCGCTATCAGCTATTACGACGGCTACCGCCGCGACCGACTCCCGGCCAACTTATTGCAGGCCCAACGCGACTACTTCGGCGCCCACACCTATCAGCGGATCGACAAACCAGGCACGTTTCACACCGATTGGATCCGCGAGCGCAAACTCAAGTAGCGGTGCGCCTCGTGGGTGATCGACTGATTGGAGCGACTGAGATTTCCGAATGGGCTTTGCCA
>CAYWOV010000369.1:0-4637 GCA_964459965.1 uncultured Planctomycetaceae bacterium
TCACGCTGACTCCGGTCAACGATCCGAGGAAACTCGAGCTGATGCGCTGCGCCTATCAGCGGGCGGTGAGGAGTTGCGGACTGGGAATTGAGTCGACGACTTGTCCCGACTGCAAAGCGATCTTCAATAAGTTCTATACGGGCGACGTCAACGGCGACATTCGTCAACACGCCAATGGGATCGTCACATCGGAGTGTCTCAATGAGCAGCCCTGCTGGTTTCATGTTGGCTGCCATCGCTGCGTCCCCAAGCACTGCGCGTGCGTCGGACACTACTGTGACACGTATGTTTGGGTGCTGCCGGAAGGGCGGGACGAGCTGACGAAGTTGACGCTGGCCATTCTCGACTACGCGATCAACAACGCGCCGGCCGGTCTGAGCAAGCAAATCATGTTCTACATCGATGAATATGGCTTACCGACGAACAAACAAGACGCGGTGGGTTCGGTTACCGCCAATGTCGCAATCGACGAGCAACCCGCCTCGCTACTCAACAGGCCCGAGTCTGACGAGCTGCGGATCGAGCGGATCCTGAAGGACCGTATGCGGCAGGTGAACGAGGAAATCGCGGCGATTACGCAGAACTATCCGGATTGGAAGCCGTTTGCAGATGCCGCATTGACGGAGCCGGCGCCCGAAAAGCCCGCGGCTAGCGACAAGAAACAACTTGCATTCCAGCGGTTTCAAAACCTGCTACAAGAACGCCGCTCTATCGAATCCAAGCTGCAGTACCTTGGCGAGCAATTGCGAACGCCCGGTTTGAAACAACAGTTTGTGCCAGTGCCGTCGCTGCCCAATCAGGGGTCGCCCCTGCTGCAGTTCAACCTGCTCAACAGTACGCTGACGGGCCAGGGCATGTGAGCGACCGTTCGACGCCGTATCGCCCACTCGCGTCAATCTTTATTCTTCTCGCCAAAGAGATTTGACCCGGGAACGTAAAAGGGAAGTTGCGGCTCGGGTGGAGCGTCTTCCACAGCGCGGCCCGATTCGGCGATTAGTGTTTGTTGCTGTCCGATTTTCTGACGGCAAGCAGTCGCCAAGTCCTGGATTCGCGCGCGGTCGGCATTCGGGCAAGCGGCGGCCTCCTGCCAGTAGTAAGAGGCCTGCTTAAACAGAGTGGCGGCGTTCTTCGGTGCCTTCAACTCATTGTAGATTTCCGCTTCGCTTTCGATGACGGCGGCCAAAAGCTCCAGGCAGGCCGGGTCGCGGTCCCTCCCGAGCTGACTGGCCGTGTCGGCCGATTGGGCCGCTTGCGAGAGGCAGCGGCAGCGTTCGGTGTATCGCTTTCGCATCTGAGGATGACCGGCGAGCGACTGATACGCTTCAGCCCGGCCCCGATAGGCTTGTCGCGACTTGGGTTCCAATTGGATCGCCAGCGTGTACTGCTGCGCCGCCTCGACATAGAGGGATTGTGACTCCTGGCTCGGCTTGGAGCCTTTCGCAGCCACGAGAACTTTGGCCTTCGACATCAGCAATTTTGCCCGCCCCAGCAGCGCATTGGTCCACGAAGGATTCGCCTCCAAGGCGCTTAGGTAAAGCGCATTGGCCTGGTCGGCCGTCGCCTGGATCTCACTGGCTGCCTGTGCCGCGGCCGGAGGGTCCGGCTTCAGATTGCCGCTTTGGGTTGTATTCGAGTTCGTCGATGTCTTTGACTTCGACGATGTGGCCTGTTCCGCCAGCAGCTTTTGATACTCGGCAGTCAATGCGTCGGCCCAATCCGTATCGAGCGCCGGAACTCGCGAAATCTGTCCGCCTGACGCCGACCGCAAGCGGAAGAGATAATCGGCACAGCTAAAATAGACTTTCCCAGAGTCGCTCCTGCCGGACGCGGTTCCCGTAGCGGTCGATGGCCCGCTGGATGCTCCCGGAATCAATATTTTGTCCGTGCTTTTGGTGCTCAACCGGGCCATCCGCAGATACGTATCCGCAAGTCCAGGAAATCGGGCCATTGCAGCTTGGGCATCGCTCGATTCCTGCTCCGGATGAAACAAGTCCACAACTGAGTCGACCGAAAGGCTGGGGTCGAGTTTCTGTCCGAAGGCACTGCGGATGGACGCGGAATAATCCCGCGCCGCAATTTGCGACTCCTGCTGGCTTTCCCAATAAATACCGCGAAGCCAGAGCAGGTTGGCCAGGCTCGTCGGATCGGTCGTTTCCAGCATTTTGTTCGACAGAAACTGAGACGGATCCTCACCCGTGGATTCGCCGTCGTCGCGGAGACACAGCATCTCCTCTTTGCGGACCCACCCTTTGACCGGAGGCACGCTGTAGCCCCCGCTGTCTCCGATCAGAATCCATTGACCGTCGATTTTCTGCACCCGAGCGGGCCACGAAATCTGAAAGGCATTTCCCGCAGACTCGTTGCCGGGTCGTGTCGAGTTTCCGCGGAGAGTCAGCGTCGTCGGATCCTTCGGCAGCGCCTGGGCGCTCTTCCAGGGATCGGCCGCGCGAAGACTGCCGGCCGTCAGACCGACGGCGACACCGACGATCATCCAGAGACTTTTACGGCTCATAGGGTTTCCAAGAGCGATGGGGTCAGTTCAAGCGGCGACGGCACAAATTGAGCTTACATTGCAGATTCTTGCGGGGACAGCGACCTATCCGCGTTTGCCTGCCCAGACCATGAGGCGGATAATGGACGCGCCCTTTAACGAAAATCGACGCATTCTGCCAAGATGTTTGAAGAAAGGATCTGGGGGTCTGAATGATCCGGCGCCGACATGCCAGACACTGGAGATTTGCGGTCAAACTCCCAGTTTTTGTGAAGCCATGACCGAACCGGCCATCGATCCGCGGCGGATTCGCTGGATCGCCTTTGACGCGGTCGACACGCTGATCAAGCCGACGCCTTCGGTGTCGGCGATCTACCACGAGGTCGGCGTGCGGCACGGTTCCCGGCTCTCACGAGAACAAGTCTCTGCGCGTTTTCGCGAGGCGTTTTCGCAGTCGGCTGAAGCAAATGTGCTCGCCTGCGGCTGTCGAGAAGTTACCGAGCCGTGGCACACCTGCGAAAGCCGAGAACGCCTCCGCTGGAAGGAAATCGTCGATTCCGTGCTCGATGACGTAGTCAATCGAGACCGGTGTTTTGAGGAATTGTTTGCGCATTTTGGCCAAACTTCGTCCTGGACCTGTTTTCCCGAGGTCGAGGCCACACTGGTCGAGCTGCGGGAACGAGGACTTCGGCTCGCCGTCTCGTCGAATTTCGATGCACGGCTCAACACAGTGATGGACGGCTTGGCGGCACTTTATCCGATCGAGCTGCGTGTCATCTCGTCACAGGTGGGACATCGCAAACCGTCTCGCCGATTCTTTGAATCGCTGCTCTTGCGAACCGGCTGCGAGCCGGCGGAGTTGCTCTTTGTCGGCGACAATCCGCAAACGGACGTTGCCGCGGCACTCGCTGCCGGCATCCCGAGTTTGCGGATTGACCGTTCCCCTGCCAACATTGAAAATCGCGCCATCCGCTCGCTGATCGAGATCGTCGATCTCCTTCGGCGATAAGGCTAAGAGACCGTTCAGAACCCAAGGTGATCGACTGCATGCGAATTCAACTTGCCTGTGAACCTTGGACTTCCGGCGAATGACCGTCCCTTGGGTGGCAATTCAGCGAAATCCGTCGTCGGGTGCGGGCTTCCAACGGGCCGAAATCGTTGCGCTTTGTACAAATCTGCGTCGACTCGGCATTCGACCGCGGATTTTTTCGCGGCGCGAGCGTCTCGCCGAACGCCTGAGCCGGCCCGATGGACGCAGCGGATTGGCCTGTCTGGTCGCGGCGGGCGGTGACGGGACTGTCAGCGATTTGATCAATCGCTTTCCGAACGTGCCGCTGGCGATTTTACCGTTGGGAACGGAAAACCTGCTGGCCCGACACCTGGGGATTCCATGCGACGGGCGAGCCGTTGCGGAGATGATCGCCCGGGGTTCAACGCGTCGAATCGACGTCGGACTCCTGAACGGGCGGAGGTTTACGCTAATGGTTTCGGCCGGATTCGACGCCGACATCATCCATCGGGTGCACGCTCGCCGTCAGGGAAACATCCGAAAATCGAATTACATCCAACCCATCTTGGAAACGTTACGTACGTACCGGTATCCGGAGTTGCGGGTGGCCGTGGACGGGGAAAGTCCGCCTGCCCGCGGCCGTCTGGGGCGTCGGCGTGCCAAAGTAAGCCCCGGCACGCTGTTCGGAAGGCTTGTCATCGTGGCAAACCTTCCGGAATATGCTCTCGGTCTGCCTATTGCCGGGAATGCCGCGGATGGCGATGGACTCCTGGATTTGCGTATATTCGAACGGCCGTCGGGATTCCAAATGTTTCGTTACGTCTATAACGTGGCACTCAGGCGGCACGAAGAGCTCGACGACGTCCGGGTCTGTCGAGTCCGCGCCGTGCGGATCGAATCCGAATTGCCAGTCCCCCTTCAATGTGACGGCGATCCGGCCGGTTGGACGCCCGCGGACGTCTCGATCCTTCCCGGCGCGTTGACTTTGCTAGTTCCCCATGCCGTCAATCCAGCAGGCGGCTTATCCCGCGAATTACAATAACCAGTGACTGCAACGGCAGATGGGGCGTCCCCAATCTGTCTACGATTGATTAAAGTCCCAAATTTGAATGGCGACGCGTGTCGGCGAAACCGGCT
>CAYWOV010000370.1:0-4635 GCA_964459965.1 uncultured Planctomycetaceae bacterium
GTATATGTCCTCGCAGTGCGCAAACGACGGCTCGTACAACCTGACGGTGACGTTCAAGCACGGCATCGACCTGAACATGGCCCAGGTGCTCGTGCAGAACCGGGTCAGTCTGGCGCTGCCTTCGCTGCCCGACGTGATCAAGCAAACCGGCGTGACCACGATCAAGCGCTCGCCCGACATCTTGTGCGGTATCGCGCTCTGGTCTCCGAACGGACGCTACAACCAGCTTTATCTCAGCAACTACGCCGTCTTGCAGGTGAAGGACGAACTCGCCCGGGTCGACGGAGTGGGCGACATCTTCCTGTTTGGCCAGCGCGATTACAGCATGCGAATCTGGCTCGATCCGCATAAGCTGGCCTCGCGCGGCCTCACCTCGGGCGACGTGGTGTTGGCGATTCGCGAGCAGAATAGCCCCGTCGCCACCGGCGCCATCGGCCAGCAGCCTTCCGGGCCCGATCAACAGACGCAAATCACGCTCAGCACGTTGGGCCGTCTCAAAACCACGGAACAATTCGGCGACATCATTATCAAGACCACGGCCGACGGCCGCATGACGCGGATCAAGGACGTCGGCCGCGTGGTGCTGGGCGCGAAGAACGAAGACGTCAGCGTCAAATTGGACGGCAAGGAGACGATCTTTCTCGCCATCTTCCAAATGCCCGACGCCAACGCACTCGACACGCACGACCGCGTGATCGCCAAGATGGAAGAACTCAAAAAAGACTTTCCCGACGGGCTCGACTACGAAATCGGCTTCGACACGACTCCCTATACGAGCGAGTCGATCATCGAGGTGCAAAAGACACTGCGGGACGCAATCATTCTCGTGGCTATCGTGGTGCTCTTGTTCCTGCAGAATTGGCGATCGGCACTGATTCCCCTGGTAGCCGTCCCCGTGGCCATCGTCGGCACGTTTGCCGCGATGCTGTTGTTCGGCTTCAGCCTCAATAACCTGACTTTGTTCGGCCTGGTGCTGTCGATCGGGATTGTGGTGGACGACGCCATCGTCGTCGTCGAAGCGGTCGAGCATCACATCGAGCAGGGCCTTTCGCCCCGCGACGCGACCCTGCGGGCGATGGAACAAGTTTCGGGCCCGGTGATCGCAGTCGGCCTGGTGTTGAGCGCCGTGTTCGTACCGTGCGCCTTCATCTCGGGCATTACGGGACAGTTTTTCCGACAGTTTGCGGTCACGATTGCCGTGTCCACCGTCATCTCGGCTTTCAATTCATTGACTCTGAGCCCGGCATTGACCGCCTTGCTTTTGCGGCCGCAGCACAAGGGTATGGCTCCGCCGTTGCCGCGCCTGGCGTTCGTCGTGGTCGGCGCGATCGTGGGCTGGATGTATTTGGGACCGTTGGCGGCCCCCTGGCTGAGCCACGTCGCTCATTGGCTACCGGCGGCCGTCTCGTCCGGACATTGGGTACCCAAAGCATTCGCCGCCCGGATGCCCAACGGTGTGCCGTGGGTGGCCAAGTCGCTGGCCTGCGTGATCTGCGCGACCGCCGGCTGGCTCACCGGGACCATGCTGAATTCCGCGCTGCGGTCGTTCTTCCGGGTGTTCAACACCGCGTTCACCCACATGACGCGGCACTACACGCGGCTGGTCGGCGGTTTGCTGCGGGTGAGCGCGCTCGTGCTGGTGGTGTATGGCGGCCTGATGGGAGTCACCTATTGGGGTCTAACTTCGACACCCAAAGGCTTCATTCCGCAGCAGGACATGGGCTACCTGATGTGCAGCGTCCAGCTTCCCGACGCGGCGTCAAAGGAGCGGACCGAAGCCGTCATGGCAAAGCTGGTCGACATCGCCAAGAAAACACCGGGCGTCAAGCACGTGACCGGGGTGACCGGTCAGTCGTTCGTGCTCAACGCCTTCGGTTCGAGCTTCGGCTCGATGTTCGTCAATCTGGACGAATACTCCAAACGCCGCGACGATTCGCGTTCCTCCGACGCAATCACCGCCCATCTCCGCGAGGAATTCGGCAAGATCGAAGAGGCGCAGGTGGCGGTCTTCGGTCCGCCCCCTGTCCGCGGCGTGGGTCGGTCCGGCGGCTTCACACTGATGGTGGAAGACCGAGGCGACGTCGGGCCCAAAGTCTTGCAGGCGGAGACGGAGAATCTTGTCCGCGCGGGAAACGAGACCCCCGGACTGATCGGCCTCTTCACGATGTTTCGCGCCAATGTGCCGCAAATCCTTGTCGATCCCGACATGCGGGCCTGCATGGCAAAAGGCGTGAACCTGCAGGATTTCGCCGATACGCTGGCGGTTTACGAGGGATCGCTTTACGTCAACGACTTCAATCTCTTCGGCCGCACCTGGCAGGTCAACCTGCAGGCTGATGCGTCCTTTCGCGACCAGGTCGAAGATTTGATTCCGCTCGCGGTTCGCAACAGCCAGGGAGGGATGGTCCCGGTGGGCTCGCTGGCCAGCATCAAGCCAATGAACGGGCCGCTCGTGCTCACACGATACAACATGTATCCGGCCGCTTCGATCAACGGGACATCGATGCCGGGGCTCAGCTCGGGGCAAGTCATCGATACCTTGCAGCGACTCGCCGGACGCGAATTGCCGCAGAACATGTCGTACGAATGGACCGACATGTCGTACCTTGAGGTCATCGCCGGCGACACGGCCATGATGCTCTTCGGATTCGCGGTTGTAATGGTCTTTCTGGTGCTCGCCGCGCAATACGAGAGCTGGTCGCTGCCTTTGGCGGTCATCCTCGTGGTGCCGATGTGCCTGTTAAGCGCGATTATCGGCGTCAAAGTCGCCCAGATGGACGTAAACATTTTCACGCGGATCGGTTTTGTCGTGCTGGTCGGTCTCGCGAGCAAGAACGCCATTCTGATCGTCGAATTCGCCAAATTGCAGCGCGTCTCGGGCCAGTCGCGGCGGGATGCCACGCTCGAGGCGTGCAAGCTGCGTCTGCGGCCCATCGTGATGACTTCGCTGGCTTTCATCCTTGGCGTGCTGCCCCTGATCATTTCCCGCGGGGCAGGGGCCGAGATGCGCCACACGCTGGGAACAGCCGTGTTCAGCGGCATGCTGGGGGTAACGATCTTCGGCCTGTTGCTGACGCCCGTCTTCTTCTACAGCATCGATTGGCTGGGCGAAAGAAAGATTTTCTCCTCGCATCTCATGCATCGGATCAACCACGCTTCGCTGTCGATCGTGACGCTGCAGCCGTTCCGCTGGACTGCTCGGGCGGCCTGGCACCGGTTGTCAACAAGACGACGAAGGATTCCCGCTCGCAGCAATCAAGCGGCCCATGAGCGCATTGACTCCGAGAGCCCGCCGCTCAACGGCAAGACGCCGATCCACCTGAAGACGCCCTCGATACTCAAGCATCGGGAGGCAGCCGACGCCTCCGCCCTGACGACTGACGACTGACGAATCGAAAGCGAGTCGCGCGTGTTCTCGAGCTTTTTCATCAATCGGCCGATTTTCGCCTCCGTGTTGTCGATCATCATCACGCTGGCGGGCGGCATCGCCGTTTTCAATCTGCCCGTCGCGCAGTATCCCGACATTACGCCGCCGACGGTCGAAGTTTCGGCGGTTTATCCCGGCGCCAACGCTCAGGTCGTGGCCGACACGGTCGCGGCTCCCATCGAGCAACAGGTCAACGGCGTCGAGAACATGCTTTACATGTCGTCGCAGTGCACCAACGACGGCACCTACACGCTGACGGTGACTTTCAAAAACGGCGTCGACCTGAATATGGCCCAGGTGCTGGTCGAGAACCGCGTTTCGCTGGCCGATCCGATCCTGCCCGACCTGGTCAAACGCCGCGGCGTGTCGGTGAAGAAGAAATCTCCCAGCGTGTTGATGATCGTTAACCTCTTCTCACCCGATCAGCGGCGGGACAATCTCTACCTCAGCAACTACGCCACGATTCAGCTTAAAGACGAGCTGTCGCGTCTGCCGGGCGTCGGCGACATCACGTACATTGGCCAGCGCGATTACAGCATGCGGCTCTGGCTCGATCCCAAGAAAATGGCCTACCGCAACCTGACGGCCAACGACGTTATCACAACGATTCAGCAGCAAAACACACAGGTCGCCGCCGGCCAGATCGGGCAGGCACCGGTCGCTCCCGGCCAGGTCTTTCAGCTCACGATGAGCACGATGGGCCGCCTCGTCGATGTCGAGCAATTTGCCGACATGATTCTCAAGACCGATTCCAACGGCGGCCTGGTTCGCGTCCGCGACGTGGCCAAGATCGAACTAGGAGCACTCGCCTATGACCAAACCTGCACGCTCGACGGCACGCCGTCGGTCGCCCTTTCGGTCTACCAGCTGCCCGGCTCGAACGCGTTGAAGGTCGCCCGCGACGTTAAGAACAAAATGGAGGAGTTGAAGGCCCGCTTCCCCGAGGGGCTCGACTACCGGATCGTCTACGACACGACGCCTTTCGTCAGCGAGTCGATCTGGGAAGTGGTTCTGACGCTCATCGACGCGGTCGTGCTGGTCGCCGTCGTCGTGCTCTTGTTCCTGCAGAATTGGCGCTCGGCGATCATTCCGCTGGTTGCCGTGCCGGTGGCCATCATCGGCACGTTCGCCGTCATGGTCGCGATGGGCTTCAGTCAACAACCTGACGCTATTCGGACTGGTGCTCGCCATCGGCATCGTGGTTGACG
>CAYWOV010000371.1:0-4633 GCA_964459965.1 uncultured Planctomycetaceae bacterium
GTAACGACCGGCTCGCCGAGCGACCCGAATCCCGGCGCTTTGGGCCAGCCCAACACGCAAGTATTGTACGGCGGCCAAAGCGTCGACATGGGCGTCGCGAACGGCTGGCGACTGGACATTGGAGGTTGGCTCGACCAGGAGCAGCGGTTCGGACTGCAGGCCGGGTTTTTCATCCTCGAAAGACAACAATCCGGATTCGGAGCCTTCTCGGATGACAACGGGAATCCGCTCCTGGGCCGTCCCGTCACCATCGCCGGCGGCGGGCCAAGCTCGTATCTCGATTCGCTACCGGGAGTCCTTGCCGGCGGAGTCATCGTTACAAACACGAGCCAATTCTTCGGTTACGAGTTGAATGGGCTCTTCAAGATCTTTCAGACCGATCATTTCCGGCTCGACGGAATCCTCGGCTTTCGCTACCTGAATCTGCACGAGTCGCTCGAACTCGACGATCAAATCGTCCCGCTGACTTCGGGCTCGTTGACATTTCTCGGGCAGCCGGTCGACACGTCGAGCACGATGGTCGATTTCGACCGTTTCGAGACGACCAACAACTTCTACGGCGGCCAATTGGGAACGCAACTCGAGTGGACGTGGGGCCGCTGGTCGGTTGATCTCATTACCAAGCTTGCTCTGGGCACGACGCAGGAGAAGGCCATCGTCAGCGGCGGCACGACGGTGTATCCCGCCAGCGGGCCGGGGACTTCCGCGACGGGAGGTATCCTCGCCACGACCGCAAACATCGGCGAGTATTACCAAAGCCCGTTTGCCGTCGTCCCAGAGCTCGACCTCAATCTCGCCTACGCCATTACGCCGCATTTGTCGGTCCGGCTGGGCTATACGTTCATCTATTGGAGCAACGTGCTTCGCCCCGGTGACCAGGTGAATCCGACAGTCAGTCCAAACCTCATCCCGTCCGACCCCAGTTACGGCCAGGCCGGACCGAACCAACCGCAGTACCAGGCCAGCGCGACCAACTACTGGGCGCAAGGTCTCAACCTGGGGCTCGATTTTCATTTCTAGGCAACCCGTCCAGGTGGAGACGGTTGTGCCAAGTCCGGCAAATTGTTTAGATCCCCATAGGCCGATCGGCGTGGCAGTTACCGCCCAAGGCGAAAAGGGATCACAACATGGGCCGCATCACTTTTAGTGTTAGCTTTCTCGCTCTCTGTGCGTCGCACTCGCTGGTGTTCGCGGGCGACAACGAATTGTCGCCCGAAGATCAAGCGGCCGGCTGGACCCTCCTCTTTGACGGCAAGACGCTCGATGGCTGGATCCGAAGCGACGGCAAGCCGAGTGCCCGCGGCGTCGATCACGGGGCGATCAATCCGCACCGCTGCGGCGCTTACATGATGGTCTATGATAAAGAGTTCACCAATTTTGAGCTGAAGCTCGATTACAAGGTGAGCCCTCTTTGCAATAGCGGCATCTTCGTGCGGACCTATCCGCTCAAGCCGCGAGAGGGGAAGGACGTCGGCTTTAATGGCATCGAGATTGCCATCGACGACGGCATCAAGGAAGGGTACCACGCGACAGGCGCCATTTACGATTTGTCGCCCGTTCTCGTAGATGCCACTAAGCC
This sequence comes from uncultured Planctomycetaceae bacterium, assembly GCA_964459965.1. Classification (GTDB taxonomy): domain Bacteria; phylum Planctomycetota; class Planctomycetia; order Planctomycetales; family Planctomycetaceae; genus DASPSM01. The sequence goes on from CAYWOV010000371.1 coordinate 1,580, forward strand.
GACGGGCGAGTGGAATCACGTCGAACTCAAATGCGACAAGAGCGAAATCACGGTCGTTCTCAACGGCAAGCAGGTCAATTCCGTCGACTTGGATAAATTCACCGAGGCCAACAAACGCCCCAACGGGACGTCACACAAATTCGATGTGGCCTACAAATCACATCCCCGGCATGGGTACATCGGGCTGCAGGACCACGGCTCGCCTTGCTGGTTCAAGAACATCGAGCTCAAGCCGTTGAATTGAGGGAGCGGCCCGAACGGTGCCAATCGTCATTCGGGCTTCGCGGCTTTTTCTTCTTTGCTATGGTGGTGTGCCGCGCCATGCGCGTGCTCCGGCTCGACAATACCGATTGCGTAGGCGATTGCCACGCCGACAAGCAGAGCCAGCGAGAGTTTCAGCCGGTCGTGCGCATGAAATTCGAGTTCCGGAAGCAGGTCTGCGAGCGAAATACATAAGAAAACACCCGCGGAAAAAGCGAGAGCGCACCCCACGATCGCGGCTTGATGATCGGTAAATCGCTCGAAGCCGAGAAAAAACATCGCCACGCCGAGCGGACAAAAGGTGGCGAACGCACCGTTGACGATGTGAGTCATTCGGCTGGACGCCTGCCGGGCCTGCATCAGAATAGAGATCGGAACGGCGTCGAAGGGTTTGTGCAGCAGAATCGCCAGAAACGTGCCGAAACCCAAGATCCCCCCGTCGCCATGCGCGGCGTCGACCTGCACACTCGCGGCCAGCGCCATCCCTTCGATCAACGAATGGATGCCCAAACCAAACGCGACTCCCATCCAGCTGAGTCGCGCGGCAGGATGGTGGTGATGTGCGTGGCCATGGGCGTGCTCGAGAGCGTGGCGCCCGCCGTCGTGCTCGTCATCGTGAACGTTCGGCACAGCCGGCTCATGCTGGTGAAAGTGAAAGGCACGGATCAGAAAGAACATCGTCAAGAGACCGGTCATCATCCACCACACGGCCCGATCGAGAGAGTCGAGAACCGCGACCGCATGCGGCAGCAAATGCAGCAAGCCAATTCCCAGCATCAATCCGCCGCACAGGCTCATCGAGATCTGCAGACGCGTGTGCGTCAGACGTACCATCAGCGGCAACCAGCCTCCAGCGAGGGACGCCAATACGACGGCGACGCAATAAATTCCGGCGAGGACCTGCGGCCAGTGCGAGCCGCTCACTCCGATAACGTGAGGGTCGGCGACCTGCGGACCAGCGGCGAGCGCCGCCACGGCAAGTCTCGACGCAGGCGTCCGCGCGTGGGCCGATCCCGGCTGCGTCGCGATCGCGGCCAAGAAACATACGGTAATGAGTGTTCGGATGCGCATCGGAGGGATTAGCTTAGCGAGCCGACAGGCGAGGCGACACCGAATTGCCGGGCTACTCCGCCGGCCGACTACGCCCAGCCCGCTCGATGCGCCGCAGGCGTTCGGTCAGTGAGCGGACGGTTTCCGGATCCTGCGCGTAGACGTTCGTCGTCTCCTGCCGGTCTTTCGCCAAATTGTAGCGCTGACCGGCCGGCTCGCCTGTCTTGGGATTTGCTTGAGTTGGACGTGTGAAGTCCCCCGAGCCAAGTCCCATAATGAGCTTCCAATCGCCCGAACGAATGGCGAACATCCCCGATCCGGAATGATGGACGATAGCGTCGCGGATCGGCCGACCCGACGGTTTCGACACTGCTCATTGGACTTTGGACGACTGGTGCTCGGCTTTCCAGGTCATCGCCATCAGGATGCGGTTGTATCCGCTCGGGTGGTCGTAGAACACGATCTCTTCCCACTTGCCCGGATGCATCTTGCGGTATTCCGATAGCATCAGCGAAGCATCCGCGAATCCGTCGGGCTCTCCCGCGGCGTTGAGACCGAAAGCGTCAGCTTCGATTTCCTGTGTGCGGATGATGGTGTTAAGCGCCGGGGTCATCACGAACATATACACACCCATCAGCAGTGCGATCAGCGGCAGGCCGGCCGGGTCGGCGATTGAGCGCACACCCCAGGCCTTGCCGCGGCGGGCGACGATTCGATCGAATCCCCAAGCGCAGAACGCGAACCCGACCGTGATTAGCAGCCCCATCTCCAGCAATCCCTTGTACACATGATTCATCACATAGTGCCCCATCTCGTGGGCCATGACCGCCTTCACCGAGGCGAGCGAGCAACGGCTAAGCAGGTTGTCGTTGAGCGAGATGCGCATGGTGCCCAGCGCTCCGCTCACGTTGGCGCTCACCCGCTTCGACTGCTTCGAGGCGTCGAAAACGTAAACCTGGTCGGCCGGGATCTCGTTGGCGCGAGCTAGGCTGAGGATCGGGTCGCGGATTTTTGGATCGTCTAGCGTATGGTACGTGTTGAACAAGGGTGCAATGTAGACGGGCGCCAGCGCAGAGATCACGAACAGCATCGCGACCGACGCAACCGACGCCCAGATCCACCAGGCATTCTGCACCACCCGCAGGATCGCGTAGAGGATCATAATGGCAATCGCGCCCAGCACGGCACCGACGGCCATGCCGATGCCCTGCTCGCCGAGCCAGGCCCCGAACGATTGGTTGGAGAGGCCGTACTTGTGCTCGCGGAAGAAATCCTCGTAGACGGTGAGCGGAAAGCTGAGGACGGTCATGAACAGAAAGTACTGAGCCCCATATACGAGCGTTCGGACTGGCGATTGAGCCAAGCGAAAGCCGACCGCTCGCTCGGCAACGGACCGCATTCGGGCGGAGAGACCCGAAGTGAGCAGGATTAACGAGAGTGCCGAAGAGAGCAGAAAGTTCCACAGCTTGAGCCAATATCCTCCCTCGAAGTAGGCATCAGACTTGCCAATCTGCTCAGGAGTGAGTTTCGCGACGTACGCCTCAGTGGCGGCGACGGGATCGAGCCGCGGCGATGCCGCACCGCTCGCCGTGGCGGAACTGTTCGGCAATGATTTGGTCCGGGGTGTGGGATGCAGTGGATCGGCCCCGCTAGCAGTAAGGGCGGCCCCTGCGAATACGATCAGAACGACGATTGCGCTGCGCAAGATTCGGCTCCGTTCACTGCCTTTAGATTCCGAACGCC
>CAYWOV010000372.1:0-4625 GCA_964459965.1 uncultured Planctomycetaceae bacterium
GCCGACGATCAACGACGAATCCTGCTGGGCCGTCTCCCGCAAAGCGGCCGAAGCCGTCGTCGGCCTGCTCGTCCTGGCGGCAGCGTGGAACCTCCCCTGCCACCAGCCGCTCGCACTTCTGATCGTGGGCGGAGCGGCCTCGTTTTGGCTCGTGAATTTCAGCTATTTGATGATCTTTCCCTTCCCCATGCCGCCATCTATGTACGCCGTGAAATTGGCCCACGAGTCCTTCGCAGCCGCCTCCTTTCTCCTCCACGGCATCCCGTTCGGTTGCCTGATCGCGACGTGCCGTCGCCTTCGCAACCAAGCCACCGCCGACTGAGCGATCCCGAATGACGCCGCGAGTCCAAAAGATCGCCGTCGTTTTGAAGTGATTCCGGTCCCGCTCCGCCACTTTCGGATGCAAATCGATCGACAAAGGGAACGACTGCGCGGTGCGCGGAAAAAATTGGAGGTGAGAGTCGGCAATCCGTATATTAAAAGCGCATTCGCCGATCAAGTTGCATGGGGCGTGAGCAGCCAATGAGGATGTTTCGTGTAGCGGCGTATCACTGGCACCAGGTCGTGGGACCGATGCTTTGTGTCTTTTGCTTGTCGGCCGCCTTGTATCACTCGCCGAGGCTTGGGGCGGCGGAAAGTCGGCTTCCGCAGCCGCCCGCCGCGCCCGAGGTCGAGGAGCTTGTTCGCACGAAGCCGCTCAATGCTGAGAGTTGGCCCGCTTGGAGGGACTTTTTTGTCCGATTGTATTACGCCTACGACACTCGTGTGCCAAAGCAGTTTTATGATCGCATCGGCGAGTATCTCGACGGGCTCCGCCGTCAGAACGGGGGGACTCTGCCGGGATTGCTGGCGAACGATCCGGTGGCCTGGATCGCGCGGGCGCAGTACCTGAGCGATTTGAAACCGCTTCCCGTCAATCAGGTGATCGACGCCTCGCGGCGGGCGCTTGCGGCCGGCGATCCTGGGGCAATGTCGTCGTACAATCTGGCGTTGAACTTGCTTGCCAGCACCCCAACTCAGCCAACGTTGGGCCGCGCCCCGCGAGGCTCTCTGGACGAGGTCGAACGCTTGTTGAAAACGGTCGAACAGCGCGCGCCGCTAGCCCGTTTGAGCTACCACTATGGCTTGATGGCGATTGCTCGGGGCGACGATTCTATGGGCGTTGCGCTGATGCGGCAGGCGGCTTATGATTTTCCCGGACGGAGCGCTCCCGCCGCCGCGTATCTGAGTTTGTGGCTCAGGAGCCAACAGTCGCGTGCTCCGTATGCGAACGAGACGACTCCGTTCGTCGGCCGATTTCCCGATGATGCCGCCATCGCGGCGTTTCATGCGGTGGCGCTCTACCGCGACAAACGGTTTCCAGAAGCGTACGCGTTCCTGGCCAAGGCCCGACAGGGCGACGAACAGGCGGTGCAAGAGCTCGGCTCGGACATGATCAAGGCCATCGAAGACGCCCGCTGGTCCACGCCGGCGATGACGCGAGGACTCCAGTACTTGACGAGCGGGTCTTATGCCGAGGCGGAAACGGAGTTACGCAGCCAGCTGTCGGCCGATCCGCAAAATGTTCAGGCGGCCCGCCTCCTTGCGATGACATTGGTCGCCGCACAGAGCTCAACTTCCCGCACGTTGCCAAATCGCCGCCAACAGCCCGTCGAAGAATGCGAAAACTTGTGTGCACAATTTCCGGCCGATCCCACTTTGCAGCTCGTTCGGGCGCGCGCCCTGCATTTTGCCCGCCGGAATATCGAATCCGTGCAGGCGATGGCCCGAGCCAAGGAGCTGGGAGGCGATCCCGAGAAGTATTTCACCCCCCGAACGTTCGCCGAAATCCAAGAGGCCGCAAGCGACGAGGAAGCCAGGCAATTCGCAGCACATGGCCTGATCACGGTCGTATTGGGGGCCGCGAGTTGGCTGGCCCTGATGTTCTTGCTCGGCGTGCTCCTGGCGATTTGCATTCCCCGCGCGCCCGATCCGAGAGTGACGGCGACCGCCTTGCGCAGCGCGCGGGAAGTCTGGTTGGAGCGATTCTATCTCTTGGTGTTGAGCGTCAGCTTGTTGGTGTTCTACCTGACTGTGCCGGCGGTTTCTTTGGCACTCTTGGCGATTACGATGGTTCTGTTTATTGCGATGTTTTTTCTGCGGATCGTGCACATAGGCATCTTGCAGCGAGGGTTTTTCGCCTCTTGGGGCGTGATTCGCAGCGTCTTCCTGGGACGTTTCCGCGTCGTTCAAGGGATTGCCGTCGACGAGAAATCGCAGCCCCGGTTGATCGGCGTTTTGCGCGAGGTCGCCGACAAACTTGAGACGTCCCCCGTCGATGCGGCGTATCTCACGCCGACCGCGCAAATTTGCGTCTATGAGATGGGTTCCGGTCCGTTCGGCCTGTTCCGCCGGCGACGGGTCATGGAGATCGGGATTCCGGCCTTTTCTCAGCTCACTCAGTCGGAATTCGAATCGGTGATCGCGCACGAGTACGGGCACTTTACGCATCGCGACGCGTTCTACACGCAGTTCATTTCGCAGGTGACGGGCTTGCTGACGTACTCAATGGATGTGATGAACGCCGCGGGCGGCGTCCTGACTTATGTGAACCCGTTTTACTGGTTCTATTGGTTTTACTTGCGGGCCTATACGCTGCTGGCGGCCGGGTTTTCGCGATCCCGTGAATTCCTCGCCGATCGTCGGGCGGTCGTGGCGTTCGGCAAGGACGCCTTCGTGAGCGGATTCACGAAAATGTCGGTCGACGGAGGCCTGTATCAAAGGACGGTCTTCGGCAATATTCGGCGCGAGTTGTCCCAGTTTTAGGTGTTCGTGAATGTGTTCGAGGCCTTCCGGAATATTCGCGATCAGCCGGAGGTTGCCGACCGACGGCAAAAACTGCTGGAAGAAGCGCGCACGACCCGGCCGCGCTGGTTCGACACGCATCCCACGTACTCGGAGCGCATCGCAGCGGTATCGCTGTTTCCCGATTCGAGAGCCGCGCTCGATGCGCGGCCGGCCTCGGACTTGCTCGCCAACCTCCAGGGAGTCGAAGAACGACTGACCGAGATTCTCACCGAGCATGTGCGTTGCGCGTATTATCCGCAGGCGGCACCCATGGTGTTGGGCCGGATCGATACGAGCGCGAGACAAAGCCAGTCCCCCGCTCCGCCGGCAATCGCGAATTCTTCAATTGACTACGAAAATGCGGAGGCGGTTCTGGCGGCCGCCTCGGCCTGCGATCATCGCGGCGAATGGACCGAGGCAATCGCCCTCTACACCTACGCGGCGGAGAAGTGGAAGGAGGAGCATTTCGTGTACGCGGAGAATTGCATTCGAGCGATCGAGCAGAAGCGTGCGCTCGCGGGTCCGTCGCCGGCGTCGACGTGAATGAATTGGCGCATTGCGGGTTGTCCTGCTCGGCCTGCCGTTCGGTTGGCTCATGGCGACGCGAAACGAAATAAGTGGGTAGTGGGAATGAAAGGCCTGCAGGCCCAACCGACTCATTCCGACGGCGGGTCACTATTTTTCGATGCGAATTTCGCCATTTTGTTTGACGATCACAAAGCGATCGCCATCGGCGGGATGATGGATGTCGGCCTTGGAGGCAGGCTGCCCCGCTCAAAGCAATCGGCAAGCGGGACCTACTGCGCGCGCCGCCAACTAGCGTAGCTTTGGTTCCGAGTTGCGGGCGTTCAGCCAGCCGATCAGGGTGAAAAGCGCTACGATCAGAGTTGCGACGGTGATCGAAATGGCTCGACCAAAGGGCGCCCACCACGTCGCGACGATGATCGCTGCAATTGCGAATCCGTAACCCGACCAGCAGGCCGGGCGGGCGGATTTGCGTTGACCGATCGCGTGCGCGGGGACCCACAAAGAGGGACAGGCGCATTTCTTCGACGACTGAAGAAACGAGCCGGCATGACTCACGCACCTTATTGTTCCGAGACTTGCCCCGGTTGTCGGACGACGCGATCGCGGTAAACCCGCCAAGCAGCGTATCCGCCGCTCAGAGCGGCGAGAACTTCCCCACCGCTAGCGACAAAGATTTGCTCTCGGCCCTCAATTGCATTGGCCGGCATGTGTGTCACCAGATCTTCGCGCGGAATCAGCACGCAAGCCGGTTGCATTGCCGGAAAGATGACGCAACCGGCCGCGCGGGAAAAGTCGAAAATGAAGTCGCCTATCGGTTCGCTGGAGCCGCGAAGGGCGATCATCCCGCCGTCGAAATCGCCCGATCCACCGTCGAGGCCGCCCGCGTACGTTTCAAAGGATGAGCCGTCTGAAAAGTCGATGCGATATGAATCAAATTCCGGATCATGGTCGTATTTGTGTTGTGCCAACACCGTTCGCGCTGCGGCGGCATCCACGAGGCTGTTTTTGCCATCGCGAAAAGAAATGAGAAATACGTCGAAGCTCATTGACTCCGACTCCAAGGGTGGATGAGTGGGGCGGGAACCGTTATGTCGACAGCAGGAAAATCGTCCGCGCCACTTAAGTTCGACCCCCATTTATGCCCCGCGACACAGCGTGTTTCAAGCGGTAAGACGTCCCTCGGCGATGGCTCGCCGGGGTCCTCGTTATCATGCAAGTGCCGTGGTCACATTGGAGCAAACGGGAGCAGGGATGCGGGGCGAGGGAAGAGG